>JAGODO010000146.1 GCA_017998165.1 Flavobacteriales bacterium
TTCCACGGAGAAGGCGTAACGCTGCTGATCCTCATAAAAGCGGGGGAGGAAGGGGTTGTCCTCGAACTCCTCCAGCAAGGTGCGCCCGCTCCAGTGCTCGGCGAATCGTTTGGCCAGGGTCGTTTTGCCGGCCCCGATCAGCCCCTCGACGGCCACATAACCGTACAGCGGCTGCTTCGCGGCTTGGGTCGGCGCGGAGGGGTCCTCCAGTTCAGGCGTTCCGGGTCGCATCGTTCAGCAGGGTGAGCACCGTGCGTTCCAGCACGGGGTGCGGCCATTCCGGGGCCACGTCCGCTGCCGGGGCCAAAGCGAACGTGCGCTCGTGCATGCGCGGATGGGGTACTTGGAGATGGGGGAGCGAAATGACCTGATCCTCCCAAAGGAGAACATCGATGTCGATGGGGCGTGGTCCACAGGTAGCCGTTGCCGCGCGGACACGGCCCAGTTCGCGCTCCATATCCAAGCATGAGGTGAGCAGGTCTTCCGGGGAGAGTTGCGTGTCAACCACCAAGGCCCGGTTCAGGAACAGACGTTCATCACGGAAGCCCCAAGGCTCGGTCCAATGGTCGCGGCTGCTGGAGCGGATGGGGCCTATGCGCTCGGTGATCATGGATGCGGCGCGGTGGAAGGTGCCGACCACATCGCCGACATTCCCCCCGAGCAGCAGGAGCACTTCCATGGTCGGCGAAGCTATCGGGATCGGTTGTCGGTGGTCAGTTGTGGGTTGTCTGGCTTCCGTGGGCAGCTTCAGCGCAACGCGAAGGGTTGTCGGGCAGCCGCATCTGCCATCCACGAGGGTTGCGCTTCACCAGACGATCGACAACTGTCAACTGACCATCGACAACTGCTATTCATGAGTGCTCAACCCACCCACCCCCCTGATCCACCGCTCATGTAGTCCGCTCCCACCAAGACAAGCCCCCCGTTCTACTTTCGACCGCTTCGCTAGGGAATTCTTTCCGTTCACTCTCCAACACACTCCGCATTCCATGGGCCAGTTCTTCAAGTTCATGTTCGCCTCCATGCTCGGGTTCATCCTGGGCACGGTCGTCCTCTTCTTCCTGCTCCTTGTCATGATCATGGGCGCCGTCGGTGCCGCCGTCAACTCGTATTCGTTCGATAAGAAGCCCACGAGCGTCGAGGACAACTCCATCCTGCACATGGAACTCACCGAGACCATCGTCGATCGCGGGAACAAGGAGGATCTGATGTTCGACTTCGGCCCGTTCAAGGGGGCCGCGGAACTCGGACTGAACGACATCCTGGAGGACCTCGAGAAAGCGAAGACCGACGACCGCATCAAGGGAGTGTTCCTCGACCTCGGCTTCATGGTGAACGCCCGTATGGCCACCGTGAAGGAGATCCGCGACAAGCTGATCGAGTTCAAGAAGGAAAGCGGGAAGCCGGTGATCGCGTACGCGGAACTCTACACACAAGGGACCTATTACCTGGCCAGTGCCGCGGACCAGGTCTACCTCGTGCCCGAAGGTGATCTTGACTTCAGGGGACTGCAGGCCGAACTGATGTTCATGAAGGGGTTGTTCGACAAGCTGGGCATCGACATCCAGTTCATCCGGGGCAGCAACAACAGGTTCAAGAGCTACGGCGAGACGTTCATCTTGAAGGAGATGAGCAAGGAGAGCGAAGACCAGATGACCGAGCTGATCGGCGGCCTTTGGGACCAGTACCTCACGGCCATCGGCGATTCGCGGAAGCTGGACAAGGCGCGCCTGAACGAGGTGGCCGAAAAGCTGCTGATCCGCGAAGGGAAGGACGCCGTGGAGGTCGGCATGGTCGACGGGCTCAAGTACCGCGACGAAGTGATCACCCTTCTGAAGGAGAAGATGGGCCTCGACGCCGACAAGGACCTGAAACTGGCGAGCTTGGGCAAGTACGCCCGGGCGACCGTTCCGAAGAAGGCCGCCGAGGGAAAGGTGACCAGCACCTTGAAAAAACCGAAAGTGGCCATCGTGTACGCGCAGGGCGGCATCAACAGCGGCGAAAGTTCGGACGGGGACATCGGCAGCACCACCATCTCGGAGGCCATCCGTGAGGCGCGCGAGGACACGTCCGTGAAGGCCATCGTCTTGCGCGTGAACAGCCCTGGTGGCAGTGGCCTCGCCAGTGATGTGATCTGGCGTGAGGTGAACCTCGCCAAACAGACCAAGCCCGTGGTGGTGAGCATGGGGGACTATGCGGCCAGCGGTGGTTACTACATCGCCTGTGCGGCGGACAAGATCTACGCGCAGCCCAACACCATCACCGGCAGTATCGGCGTGTTCGGGATCATCCCCAACATGCAGGGCTTCTTCAACGACAAGCTCGGCATCACCTTCGATGGTGTGAAGACCAACAAGTACGCGGACATGATGACGACCTCACGCCCGCTCAGTGCGGAGGAGAAGGGCATCATCCAAGGCTACGTGGACAACTTCTACGACACCTTCAAGACGCGCGTGGCCGAGGGCCGCAAAATGACCGTGGCGCAAGTGGACAGCATCGGCCAAGGCCGCGTGTGGACCGGCATCCGCGGCAAGGAGCTCGGACTCGTGGATGAACTGGGCGGACTGGAAGACGCCATCGCGGGCGCGGCCGAACTGGCCAAGCTCGCCGAGGGCGATTACCGCACGGTGGACTATCCCGAGCAGGAGTCCTTCCTCAAGGAGTTGATGAAGAACCTCGACGGCGGCGCGAAAGCGTGGGTGCGTGAAGAGGCTTTCGGCGAAGACGTGGAACTCATGCACCAGTTCGAGGCGGTGCGCAAAGCACGCGGCATGATGGGCGTGCAGGCGCGGATGCCGTTCGAGTTGGAGGTACATTGAAGTTGGAACTGCTCACGGTGGGCTGGTCCGTTCCATAGTGAGTTGCGGAATGTCGAAGCTGCGAACGGTGTCCATGCCATCGTAGGCAACGTAACGGACCAACTCATTGGATTTCGTATTGATGAAAGCGTAGCCTATCCTGGAGCCCTTCTTTCGTTGATACGGTCGTTCAAGGAGAATGACATCGCATCGGAGCGTTCGGTCACCGATCGGAACAAGACTGTCCTTGAGCCAATGGGTAGTTCCCACGATCATTGGTGCGCCAACATTTGCTTCGTATAAGGCCTTCAGGTCGAAGCGAACGGTGGAATCCAAGCGCCCGAGAGTATCTGAGTAGGTCAGCGATGCGTTCATCCGATATCTGAGGAGCAGGTGGTCAGCCTCACGGACGAACTTGAAGCATCGGCAGTCGACCAGAGAAGGTACAATGGGATGGTCGTTCTTCCAGCAATGATATCCGTTCAGACCTTTTTTTGCCGTGTAGAACACAGTGCCAGACTCGCGTTCGTTCTGAAAGTTGATGCGATACTCAATCGTTCGGCATCCTCCGGCGCAGAGAAGGACGAAAGCGATCTGCGTCAAGAAGCTGCCGCAGGTATTCATCGGACAAATCTGCCACGGGATCGCAGAGTGCCGCACCAAGATGAATAAAATCAGAAAGGGCCGCTCGAAAGCGGCCCTTTCCTTTACCCTAACGAACCTTGTCCACTGACCCAAAACCCGCCCATGCAACGGCGGTCAATTGTGCAGGGTTACGATCGGTCTATTCGATCTCCGCGTGGTACCCCGAGTGGTTCCGCACGTTGAAGACGCGGCCATCTTTCCACACCAGGTATTGGCCTTTGATGCCGAGCAGCGTACCGGTGATCTCCGGCAGTTTTTCAAAGGACACGCTGGTGATCTTCGGTAGCATCTCGCGCAGGGGATAGACGAGCGTGCGGGGCTCCTCGGCAGCGACCATATACGCCTTGAGTTCAGGGTCGATTCCGGCAACAGCGGCATCGCGCGCGGCGAGCAGGGCTGAGGGATCGGGCACCACCTGTTGCAGCATCTTCCGCCAGTCGGTCTTATCGGCGAGCGTGCGCTTCAGGTCTACTTCGATGGCACCCGCGAGCTGGCGATAGGGCGTTCGCGCGATGAGCACGGCGAGCACCGCACCTTGATCGATCCACCGCACAGGGATCTGCGTGGAGCGCGTAACGCCCACCTTGATGCCACCGGTCTGCGAGAGGTACACGAAGTGCTCGGTCATGTGATGGTCCTTTTCCCAAGCGGGATCACGGCCCTCCCCGAGGTGCGCACGGCAAAGCTCCGGCCGCACGATGCACTCGCTCGCTTCCGGCGCGTTCATCAAACAGGGATAGCACAGACCCTGTCCGTAGAACTTCTTCACACGCTTACCGCAGCTCATGCAGGTGCGCGCCCCGGTGAAGCGGATGGTGAACGGCCCGCCGATGCGCTCGTTCAGCGGCACGGTGGAAAGTCCCATGTGCAACGCATAGTCCACCACGCCGGCCTCTTCGCCGACGAGCATCTTCTTCAGTGGTTCGCCATCCATTCGACAAAGGAAGCTTCAAGATGCAAGGCTCAAGACACAAGATCCAAACTGCTTGATGGAGCCAGCTCCGAGGCTTGTGTATTGAGCCTTGGACCTTGTGTCTTGTATCTTGAAGCTTGGGCCTTGTGACTTGAAGCTTGCTATCTTCCCAGCGTTCCGCCATGCCCGTCAACGCGCTTTTCTCCTTTCTCATCAAGAAGCGCCTGCAGCAGATCGAACTGTTCAGGAGCCATCCGCACGAGGCGCAGTTGGAGGTGTTCCACAGACTGATCGGGGATGCGCGTTACACCGACTGGGGAAAGCGGCACGGGTATTCGGACATCACCACGCCGGAGCAGTTCCGCCAGCGCGTGCCTCTGCAGGACTACACCGCGTTGAAGCCCTATGTGGACAGGTTGCGCGCGGGGGAGCAGAACCTGTTGTGGCCGACGGACATCAAATGGTTCGCCAAGAGCAGCGGCACCACCAACGCGGCCAGCAAGTTCATCCCGGTGAGCCGCGAGGCCCTGGAGGACTGCCACTACAAGGGCGGAAAGGACCTCATCGCCCTGCATTACGAGCATCGCCCGGACAGCAAATTGTACCAGGGCATGAACATGGTGGTGGGGGGCAGCAGCACCATTGAGCAGCTGCGCACGGACGCGTACAGCGGGGACCTCAGCGCCATCATCATCCGCAACCTGCCCGTGTGGGTGGAGATCCGTCGCACGCCGGTGATCGAGACGGCGCTGATGGAGAACTGGGAGGAGAAGATCGAACGCATGGCGCGCGAAACGATGCGGGAGGATGTGCGCAGCATCGCCGGGGTACCGTCGTGGACGCTCATCATCCTGCGGCGCATCCTGGAGCTCACGGGCAAACGGCACATGCACGAGGTCTGGCCGAACCTGGAACTCTTCATGCATGGCGGGGTCAGTTTCGGGCCGTACAAGGAACAGTTCGCGCAGCTCTTCCCGGCGGCCGGCATGAACTACCTGGAGAGCTACAATGCGAGCGAGGGATTCTTCGGTATCACGGACCAGCGCGGGTCGGGCGACCTTTTGTTGATGCTCGACTACGGCATCTTCTTCGAGTTCGTTCCCGTGGAAGAGATGGACCGTGAACAACCGAAGACCAAGTGGTTGCACGAGGTGGAGGTCGACCAGCAGTACGCCATCGTCATCAGTACGAATGCCGGGCTGTGGCGGTACGTGCCGGGTGACACGGTGCGCTTCAGCAGCGTGAAGCCCTACCGGTTCCGGGTGAGCGGCCGCACCCGCAGCTTCATCAACGCGTTCGGGGAGGAGCTGATCGTGGAGAACGCGGACCGCGGCATCGAGGCCGCCTGCGAGGCGACGGGGGCGGTGGTGAACGAGTTCACGGCCGGTCCGGTGTACATGAACGGAACGGTGCGCGGTGGACATGAATGGGTCATCGAATTCGAGCGACCACCCGGTGATCTGGGCGCGTTCGCCCAGGTGCTCGACCGGCGCATGCGCGAACTGAACAGCGACTATGACGCCAAGCGGCGCGGGGATATGGCCTTGCTGCCGCCCAAGGTGCATGCCGTGAGGCGCGGTACGTTCTTCCAATGGATGAAAGAACGCGGGAAGCTGGGGGGACAGAACAAGGTGCCGCGCCTTTGCAATGACCGGCAGTGGTTGGACCAGTTGTTGTTCTCCGAGCACGCATGACAGGCCTGAAGCGGTTGTTGCTTGTTTGTTGCTGGTTGTCCGGCTTGTCGGTGCGCGCGCAGGTGGTCGGAACCAACAGGCCGGAGCCGCATGTCGAAGCCGTGACGATCAAAGGCGCCTTCGATCGCTTCACGACGGACGAGATCGGCAACGTGTACACCCTGCAGGGGGATGAGCTCACGCTATGGAGCGCACAGGGCAAGAAGCTGCTGCGCAACAGCCTGAAGACCTTCGGGAGCATTACCGCGATCGACGCCTTCTCTTCCTTGAAGCCCATGATCTTTTCCGGGCGGCAAGGGATGCTGGCCGCTCTGGACAACACGCTCGCGATCCAAGGCGATCCGATCGACCTGAACAGGAATGGATTCCCGCAGGTGACCCTGGCCTGCATGAGCGTGCAGAACTGCTACTGGTTCTTCGATGAGCGCCTGTTGCAGCTCACGCGTGTGGACAATCAACTGCGTCCGCTGTCGGCAACAGGGCGTTTGGATCAACTGCTCGGTTTCAGCCCGCGTCCGGTATTCATGCAGGAGTTCGACAGCTGGCTCTACGTGTGCGATCCCGAGCAGGGCGTGCTGGTCTTCGACATTTTCGGCGGCTTCGCGAAGACCATCCCGATCATCGGTGCGGCGTCGTTGGAAGTGCGCGATGGCCACATCCTCTACTTGAAGGACGGCGTGCTGCACAGCTACGACCTGAAGAGCTTCGATATCAGCATGCCCGTGACGTGGCTCGTCACCTCGAAGGAGAAAGGGTTGCGCGACGCGCGCATCGAACGCGGCCTGCTCTACGCGCTCTATGCCGATCGGATCGTCATCGCTCGGGTGATGGAGTGACGGAGAGGCACGGATCTCATCGGTGCCATCCGCGGACAAACCGCATTTCCCGCCACTGCGGAACACGCGCGACAAGTCGATCCACCGCCACGACTTTTCCACATCCTGACCAACCGTGTGCGCGGGGGATAAATTCGCGCCCCCTGTCCACCGAAGGTGGGCCTTCACCGGGGACATCTCCTCATGCACATCGCGATCGCAGGCAACATCGGCGCTGGTAAGACCACGCTCACCCAACTTCTGGCCAAGCACTACAAGTGGGACCAGTTGCAGGAAGCGGTGGACAACAACCCGTACCTGTTCGACTTCTACAAGGACATGCAGCGCTGGAGCTTCAACCTCCAGATCTTTTTCCTGAACAGCCGCTACGAGCAATTGCTGGAGATCCGCCGCAGCGGCCGCAACGTGATACAGGACCGTACCATCTACGAGGACGCGAACATCTTCGCTCCAAACCTGCACGCGATGGGGTTGATGACCACGCGCGATTATGAGAACTACCTCCGCCTGTTCCAGAACATGGACACGTCCATCGTTCCGCCGGACCTGATGATCTATCTGCGCGCGAAAGTGGAGAACCTGGTGGACCAGATCGCCGAGCGCGGACGCGATTACGAGACCAGCATCAGCATCGAATACCTCAAGCGGCTGAACGAGCGCTACGAAGCGTGGATCGACAAGTACGACAAGGGCAAGGTGCTCATCGTGGACATCGACGACAACCGCTTCCACAAGAATCCGGAGGATCTGGGCATCATCATCAACGCGATCGACGCGGAGATCCACGGACTGTTCCCTTCGGAGAACGGCAAGAGCGGTAAGCCGGTGGTGCGGAAGAAGAGGTGAGCGGTCGGCGCCTGGCACCGGCGCTACCACTTCGTACGGGCGCAGGCCGCTCTACACGCAATGCTCCATGCGGTACAGCGTGCGGCAGGAGCTTTCACACAGCGGTACGAAACGCGCATAGCCTTCACGTGCCTTCTCGTCGCTCACCCAGCGGACCATCTTCGGGCCGAAGTCCGTCATGTTGCGGTAGTGCATCTCCATCACCAGCGTGTAGCTCGGCCCGGTGATGTCGGTCAAGAGACGCATGGCCGGCGCATCCGGTCTTCCCTTGATCATGTTCATGATCTCCTTCCAGATGGTGAGGGCCTCCTTCGCGGCGCCGTACTTCAACTGGAACGCCATCCGCTCCACCACGAAGCCTGCCGGACAGTTGTCCCCGATCTGGTGCTCCAGGTGGTACAACTCGCTGGTGGACTCCTCACAAAGCGGCACGAACTGCGGATAGAGTTCGCGGATCTTCGCATTGGTGCTCCAGATGTGCTGATCGGGCTCCAAGTCGGCGAAGCCGCGCATGTTCAGTTCCGTCACCAGCAAGTAGTTGGCCCCGCTCATGTCGGTGAGCAGGCGCATGGGTGGCTTGGGCACGGGCCCGCTGCCCATCTC
>JAGODO010000147.1 GCA_017998165.1 Flavobacteriales bacterium
TGCGCAGATCGTTCACGCTCACTTCATGCTTCGCGACGTAGTAGCCGATGAGACGCTTCAGACCGGGACGGTCCTCGCGCACGTTGGCAACGGCTTGTTCAATGGAAGCATGCTTCTCCAGCGCGACTTCCACCTCACCGAGCTCGATGCGATAGCCGCGCACTTTCACCTGGCCATCGATCCGGCCTTTGTAGTCGATCTCGCCGTTGGGCAATTCGGCTGCTCGGTCGCCGGTCTTGTAGAGTCGTCCGCCAGCCTCGAACGGATCCGCAAGGAAGCGCTCTGCTGTCAGATCATCGCGACCGATGTATCCGGTGGCAACGCAAGCACCACCCAGGTAGAGCTCGCCTTCTTCGCCCTTCTTCACGGGCTTCATCTGCTCATCGAGCACCAGCAACTTCACGTTGTCGATGGCCTTGCCGATGTTGGGCAGCGCAGGCCAGCTGGATGGATCACCCTTCAATTCCAGTTCGCTCACCACGTGACCTTCAGTCGGTCCGTATTGGTTGCAGAAGCGGCAACCGGGCAACTGCTTGAAGAAGTTCGTGACCGCAGGAGTGATCTTCAATTGCTCGCCGCTCGTGAAGACCTCCTTCAATGTGGAGGGTACTTCGCCGGTGCGTTCCACGGCTTCCGCCAGGTATTGCAATGCCACGAAAGGCACGATGATCCGGTTGATCCTCTGCGCGATGATCTTGCGCAGCAGTTGTGTGCTGTTCAGTCGATCCTCGTCGGTGATCAGCACCAACGTGCCGCCCTGAGCAAACGTGGTGAAGAGTTCTTGGAAACTCACGTCGAAGCTGATGGGGGCGAACTGCAACGTGCGATCGCCTTGCTTCAACACCGATGTGCGCAACTGCCACTGGATCAAGTTCAGCAACGGCGCGTGGTGCATGGCCACGCCTTTGGGGCGGCCCGTGCTTCCGCTGGTGAAGAGCACGTAGCAGAGGTTGCCGGACGCAGCGGGAGATGGTCCTTCGAACGAGGGGCCACGGTCGAGGTCGATCTCTTCGATGAGCAGTATCCTGGCTTTCGTGCCCTTGAACAGATGCTGATGCTGTCTGTCCGTGATCACCACAGGTGGGTTCGCATCCTCAAGCATCAATGCGATGCGGTCCAGCGGATATGCGGGGTCGATCGGGCAATATCCCGCCCCGCTCTGAAGGATCCCCAGGACGGAGATGACGAGTTCGGAGCTGCGCTCCAGGCAGAGGCCCACCGCGCGATCAGGCCCCGCCCCGGAAAGACGGAGCTCATCGGCCAGGCGGCGGGCTTTCCGGCTCAGTTCCGCGTAGTTGATCGACCGGTCACCTTCGAGGATGGCCGGCTTCTCGGGAGACCGCTTTACCGTGTTCTCGAAGAGGGACAGAATGTTCTGAAGTGGTTCGCTCATGCTTGATGCGCCAAAAGCCCGGCGCGGGTGGGGTCATTCGCTCCGATCGGTCATCATCCTTCGTCCGGACCTCGGCCCAGCGCGTAGCTGAAGCCTCATCCGATTTGGGCGCTGCGTTCAAACGAGGCGCTCTTTCAAAGGTTCAGATCGGTCGATGGGGGTTGAAGGTAGGGTGGGGCCGCATGTGTCCGATCGGGCAATGACTTCGACGGAAGTAAAGCCGGGAAGCGATGCGGGTCATGTGGGCTGGTTATTGTGGCGGATCAGGCTCGATCCGTGCCTTATCCGGCGCCAAGTCATCGAAACAAGCTTGGCGTTCTGCGGGGTCGCTTCGGTCCGGATCTGAGGACCTTACGTCGGGCGAGGTCCTCCGTTCGACGGGCAACCCGCACTGGTTGCGGGGTTCCACTGGTTGAAGGCCCCGTCGACCGGAGCGCCGCGCTCGTCTGAATCCGTAGCGATCCCTTGGTGGTACACGGCAGTTTTGCCCCCGCAACAAATCGGGTGAGGGATGCGCGATGGGCGTGCCTCCAGTGATCCCGGTGGATTGCCACACTGCTCATGACGAAGGCCTTGACCCTGCTCCGCGCTTCTCTGGCTTTGATCTCCGGCCTCACGGCATGGGGCCTTTTCGCTCAAACCCCGGCCGTGAAGGAATCCGTTCAGGTCGTTGCGGTGGCGTCCGCCAGTCCGGTGAGTATCACGCTGAGTTGGCCTGTATTCTCGGGCGCGACCGGTTACACCATCTACCGGAAACTGAAAACGGCCAACACTTGGACATCCTTGGGCACTGCGGCCTCGGGCGCCACGCAGTACGTGGACAACACCGCAGCGACCGGAACGGCCTATGAATACAAGGTCGTTCGCGCGACCTCGAGCGCCGGCACCGGTTATGGATGCATCGCCTCGGGCATCCAACTGCCGGTTGCGGACTATCGTGGCAAGATGGTCCTGCTGGTGGACAACACCTTCACCACATCGCTGGCCACGCCCATCACCCAGTTGATCAATGATCTCCGTGCCGACGGTTGGGTGGTGCTGCGCAGTGATGTGAGCCGGACCGCCTCCGTCTCCAGCGTGCGTTCCACGATCCAGTCCTATTACAACGCCGACCCCGCGAATGTGAAGGCCGTGTTCCTGTTCGGGCACGTGCCAGTACCCTACTCCGGGCAATTGAACCCGGACGGACACGGTGACCACTCGGGGGCATGGCCTGCGGATGGCTACTACGGTGAGATGAACGGGACCTGGACGGACAACTCGGTGAACACCACCAGCGCCCAGGACACGCGGAACCGGAACACGCCCGGTGATGGTAAGTTCGACCAGAGCGACTACCCCAGTACCTTGGAGCTTCAGGTCGGGCGTGTGGACCTGTGGAACATGGAATCATTCCAGTACTACTTGGGGCAGAGTGAGCAGACCTTGCTGGGCAACTATCTGACGAAGCTGCACAACTTCAAGATCAAGCAGACTACCCCGACTTTCCGGGGAGCGGTGTTCGATAATTTCGAGGACCTGAACATCGCGGGCTGCGGCTATCGCAGCATCTCGGCGAATGTCGGCACGGCGAACCTCACGGACTTCAACCCGAATGGAACGCCCTTCGGTACCTCAATGAACAACCAGAGCTATTTGTGGACTTATGCCGCCGGTGGGGGTACCTGGATCAGCGGAAGCAACATCGCGAGCACGGACGAATTATGCACCAGCGTTACGTGGGGCGGTGTGTTCAACATGATGATGGGCAGCTACTTCGGCGACTGGGACTGTCAGAACAACCTGATGCGTGGCGTACTCGGCCGTGGTGCGGCATTGGCCAACTGTTTTGCCGCTATTCCCAACGTGTGGTTCCATCACATGGGCATGGGCGACAACATCGGCTACAGCATGTGGGCCTCGATGAACAACGGCTCCGTCTACGCCCCTCAATCATGCGGCTATACCGGTGGCAGTTACAACCGTGTTCACATGGGACTGCTCGGTGATCCGAGCCTGCGTCAGGTGATGGTGAACATGCCCTCCAACCTCCAGGTCACCAATTCCGGCGGTCATCCGAACTTCACATGGACCGCTGCCGGTGGCTCTCCTTTGGGCTACCATATCTACGATATGGGGGCCACCACGACCACGGCGCCGGTCCGATTGACCACGAGCCCGGTGACCGGCACGTCATGGACGGCATCCTCAGCGACCTTCGTTTCAGGCCGGCAGTACATGATACGGGCGGTGAAGCTGGAAACCGCCGTCACAGGCACCTACTACAACATGTCACTCGGGGCTTTCGGTACCGCTTCGGGTCAGGCCTCGGCCGATTGCCTCGGTGTCGTAGGCGGCACGGCCACGGTCGGCTCGAGCTGCAACGACAACAATGCGTGTACGGCGAGCGATGTCTACAATGCCAGCTGCCAGTGCGCAGGCACCTCGATCACCCCAACGGCCACGATCACGGCCGGGGGGGCGACCACCGTTTGCTCCGGTGGGAGCGTGGTGCTGAACGCGAGCACGGGAACCGGCTATACCTATGTATGGAAGCGCAATAGCACCACCATCAGCGGTGCCACGGCAAGCAGCTACACGGCCACGCAGACCGGCAGCTACACGGTCGCGGTGACCAACAGCGGCTGCGCGGTCACCTCATCCGCTACAAGCGTCACCGTATCCACCACGGCGGTTTCCGCGAGCTTGACAGCGGGTGGTGCGACAACCTTCTGTACGGGAGGAAGCGTTGTCCTGTCCGCGAGCACCGGCACGGGATATACCTACGTATGGAAACGCTCCGGCACCACGATCAGCGGTGCTACCGGAAGCTCTTACACCGCCGCACTGGCCGGCAGCTACACGGTGACCATCACCAGCGGCTCGTGCTCAGCGACCTCATCGGGCGTTACGATCACGGTGAACGCGCTCCCGACAGCAAGCCTCACGGCGGCAGGCTCAACCAGCATCTGTTCCGGAGGGAACGTCGTGCTCAATGCGAGTACGGGAACCGGCTATACCTACGCATGGAAGCGCAACGGGACCGCGATCAGCGGCGCCACGGCCAGCACCTACACCGCGACCCAGGCGGGAAGCCACACGGTAACGGTGACCAACGGAGGTTGCTCCACAACATCTTCAGCGGTGAGCGTGAGCGTGGTGAGCGGAACGGTGACGGCTTCGCTCACAGCGGGCGGTGCAACGACGTTCTGTTCGGGCGGCAGCGTCCTTCTTTCCGCGAACACGGGCTCGGGCTTCAGCTATGCGTGGAAACGCTCCGGTACCACCATCAGTGGTGCCTCAGGCAGCAGCTATTCCGCGAACCAGAGCGGCAGCTACACGGTGATCGTCACCAGCGGATCCTGCACGGCGACATCCGCCGCAGTGACCGTTACCGTGAATGCGGCCGCGACGGCAACGGTGACCGCTGCGGGTCCGACCAGCATCTGTTCAGGAGGGAGTGTCGTGCTGAACGCGAATACCGGCACTGGATACAGCTATGTCTGGAAGCGTTCCGGTACCGCGATCAGCGGTGCTACGGGCAGCTCCTGCTCGGCAACTCAAACAGGGAGCTATACGGTCACAGTGTCGGTTTCCGGATGTTCGTCGGCGACCTCCTCGGCGGTGAGTGTGACCGTCGGCTCAGGTTCCCTAACAGCGGCCGGTCTACAGGCCTACGGACCTCTGGCGATCTGTCCTGGGGGTGTATGCATCATGGCCACGAACAACACCGCCGGATTGACCTATGCCTGGTACCGGAACGGCATCGTGATCCCGGGGGCAAACATCTATTGGTACTCGGCGAACCAGGCGGGTTCCTATACCGCAGCGATCTCCAATGGTGGTTGCACCTCCGTTTCCCCGCCGATCGTCGTTTCCTGGTGTGCCACCGGTATGGCCCTGGAGGATGGCGGGGAGGAGGAGCAACGCGAAGGCATGCAGGAGGAAACGGTTACCAGCCGGATCGCGGAGATGGGAATGGCGGTTCCCGCACTCAACGTCTACCCGAATCCGACGACCGGGGTTATCAACATGCTTGTCAACGATCCGGAGGCTGCGGTAGTGGAGATCGCTGACTTGACGGGCAGAAGTCTGATGAGGGCGCGTTACACCCCGGCGCTGGATGTGTCCATCCTGCCCATGGGGGCATACGTCGTAGTGATACGATCATTCGACGGCAAACCGTTGGCGCACGGGCGGTTCGTGCGCGAGTAGGCTCGCTTTTTGTTCGTCGGATCATGCACGGCACCCGTAGAAAACTGCGGGTGCCGTGAAACTTGGTGGGATACTCTTGCGGTACAAAAGGCCGCTTTGCCCATGAGTGAACACCGCGAATACCTGCCAGTAGGCGTCGGGAGCAGCATCACCGCTGCGCGCATGGGGAAGGCTCCACTTCCAACCTCCTTCCACCATGCTTCGTTCTTCCATGGCCCTTCTGGGCCTAGTTTGTGCGTTAGGCCTTAGCGCCCAGACACCTTCCCAGCGGGAAACCGTGCTTGTGTCGGCCACCGCGTCGGCAAGCCCCGCAAGCATCACCCTCAATTGGCAGGCGTTCTCCGGAAGTACCGGGTTCACCATCTACCGAAAGCCCAAGTCGGGGACGACATGGAGTTCCATCGGCACGGCCGGAGGAAGCGCGACCACTTACGCTGACAACACCGCCGCGGCAGGGGAATACTACGAGTACAAGGTCGTGCGCACCGCCAGCGCGGGCACGGCGTACGGCTATATCGCGGCCGGCATCAGCCTGCCTGTGGTCGATACACGAGGCAAGATGGTGCTGGTCGTGGACAACACGTTCACATCGTCACTTTCAACGCAACTGACGCAACTGGTCAACGACCTGCGTGCCGATGGTTGGGTGGTGTTGCGTCACGATGTGGATCGTTGGGCCTCAGTTCCCAGCGTACGGAGCTTGATCCAAGCGGATTACAACGCGGACCCGACGAACGTGAAGGCGGTATTCCTCTTCGGCCACGTGCCCGTACCCTATTCGGGGCAGTTGAACCCGGACGGGCACGGTGATCACTTGGGCGCTTGGCCGGCTGATGGTTACTACGGAGAGATGAACGGCTCCTGGACGGACAATTCGGTGAACAGCACGGGTGCGCAGGATACGCGCAACAGGAACGTTCCCGGTGATGGCAAGTTCGACCAGAGCACTTACCCGAGCGACCTCGAACTCCAGGTCGGTCGGGTCGACCTGTTCAATATGGAGTCGTTCCAGTACTACGTCGGGCTCAATGAGCAGACGCTGCTGACGAACTACCTCACCAAGCTGCACAATTACAAGGTCAAGCAGTTCACCCCGCAGTTCCGCGGCGCCGTGTTCGACAACTTCGAGGATGTCGGCAATGCCTTGGCCGCTTCCGGGTATCGCAGCGTTTCGGCCAACGTGGGCCACGCGAACACGTCGGACCTGAACGGAAACGGGGCCGCTTTCAGCACCTACATCAACAACCAGAGCTATCTGTGGACCTACGCCTGCGGTGGCGGCACATGGGTAAGCGCGAGCAACGTGTGCTCCACCGGTGAATACGCCCAGAACGTGAGCATGGGCGGGATATTCAACATGACCATGGGGAGCTACTTCGGTGACTGGGATATCCAGAACAGCTTCCTGCGCGCCCCGTTGTGCAGCGGCAATGGCCTCACCAATTGCTACGCCGGCCTGCCGTACTGGTGGATGCACCACATGGGCATGGGCGACAACATCGGCTACAGCACGCTGGTGAGCATGAACAACGGCTCGGTGTACACCCCGCATAACTCCGGTTGGCAGGGAGGGACAACGAACCGTGTACACATGGGCCTGATGGGCGACCCCAGCCTGCGACAGGTGATGGTGAGCATGCCGTCCAACCTGCAGGTGACGAACTCCGGTGGATTGGCCAATTTCAGTTGGACGGCCGCTTCCGGTTCACCTGCCGGCTACCACATCTACGATATGGGTGCCTCCAGCACGAGCATCCCGGTGCGCGTGACCACCAACATGGTGACGGGCACCAGCTTCAGCAGCCCCACAGTGCCGTTCATCGCGGGCCGCCAGTACATGGTGCGCGCGGTGAAGCTCGAGACCGGTGCCACCGGTACGTACTACAACATGTCGCTCGGCACGTTCGCCACGGCTTCTGGCCAGGCGGCCCCGGACTGCCTCGGTGTGGTCGGTGGCCCCGCCACGGTCGGTTCCTCCTGCAACGACAACAATGCCTGCACTACGAACGATGTGTACAATTCCAGCTGCCAGTGCGCGGGCACGAACAGTGGGGATACGGACGGTGACGGCGTGTGCAACGCATCGGACAACTGCCCGAACGTTTCCGGTCAACAAGGCTCCAGCTGCAACGACAACAACGCCTGCACCATCAACGACGTGCTCAACGCCAGTTGCCAGTGCGCAGGCACGAACAGTCCGGACAGCGACGGCGACGGCATCTGCAACACACAGGACAATTGCCCCAGCGTGGCGGGCCAGCAGGGATCCAGCTGCAGCGACGGGAATGCCTGCACGATCAACGATGTGCTCAATGCGAGCTGCCAGTGCGTTGGCACGAACAGCGGCGATACGGATGGTGACGGTATCTGCAACGCGACGGACAACTGCCCGAACGTTTCAGGTCAGCAAGGTTCCAGCTGCAACGACAACAACGCGTGCACCATCAATGATGTGCTCAATGCGAGCTGCCAGTGCGCAGGAACGAACAGTCCGGACAGTGACGGTGACGGCATCTGCAATGCACAGGACAACTGTCCCAACGTAGCGGGCCAGCAGGGATCCAGCTGCAGCGACGGGAACGCATGCACGACCAACGATGTGCTGAATGCGAGCTGCCAGTGCGTTGGCACGAACAGCCCGGACAGTGACGGGGACGGCATCTGCAATGCACAGGACAACTGCCCCGATGTGGCCGGCCAGATC
>JAGODO010000148.1:0-4862 GCA_017998165.1 Flavobacteriales bacterium
ACGTACGCGCTTTGCGGACCGAGGCACCGTGGTATGCATCGCCCTGGTGGTCGTTGCTCCTTGCGCCGCTCCTTTTTTGGTGGTGGCGCTCACGGAAGGGCACGCAATAGGGCTTGGGCCTCATCGCCCCTGTAGCCGTTCCCATCGACAAGCGCACGTAGCTGTGTACGCGCCAGCGCGAGGTCGTTCACACGCAATGCCGCAAGGGCCATATACCACCGTGCGATCGGATGCATGTCGTTGTCGCTCAAAAGAACTTCGTTGAAATGGGCGATCGCCGAGCGCGCATCGCCCATGGGACGCATCAGTTCGCATTGCCCGTGGTAGAACGTCCTTAGATAGGCCGGTGCGTGAGCGTCATCCACCGTGGGAAGGAGCGCCAATGCGGCATCGAATTCACCTGCGGCGTAAGCCGTTCTGAAACGTGACCAGTCATCGGTCCCGTCCGCGCCGCGATTGATATCCGGTGCGGGATAGACCTGCATATGCTCGGCATAAAGCTCGGCGGGAGAAGGACCGTGGCCAAGAAAAAACCAAGTGATGCCCAAAGCGACCAGCAATGAGGCAGCCACGGACAACCATGCCCATCGGCGCATCGAGAGGACCATTCCTTGCGGTCCGTGCATCGCCTGATGGATGTCCATGAGACGTTGCCTCAGCCTGGCTTCGCCGGCCACCTGAACCACCATCCATGCCGTGCGGAACTGCGCGAATTCCTCCGCGAACACAGCATCGGCACGGAGACGCGCATCGAAGGCCCGCTTCTCCGCGGCCGTGGTACGACCTAGCAGGTGTTGTTCGAAGCGTTCGATATACTCGTCGTTCATGGCTCCCGCAATTCGTTGAACCATTGTGCGGCCCTCGGATCACGCGCGATGAGCGCGCGCAAGCCCTTGAGACACTTGGACTTCTTGTTGCGCGCGTTCTGCTCGTCCTTGAATCCGGTGCGCGCGGCGATGGTGCGCATATCCAACCCTTCGAAATAGCTCAGCAGCAAAACCCGTCGGCATACCTCGCCGAGCTGCTCGAAAAGCGCGGCCAGACCCGCGCCGTCGCTCAGCGACCGGGAGAGGGGCTGGTCTTCGAGCACATCAGGAGAGGGTTCGTGTCCGGTAAGGCGACCATGCGCGCGCAGTTGCTTCAACCAGAGGAACCGGCAGATGGAATAGAGATAGGTACCCAGGCTGCTCTCCGCGGCGAAGCGCCCCTGTTTCACATGACGGTAGAGCACCACCACACCATCCTGGAAGACGTCGCGCGCAGCGTCTCGATCGCCGTTGTTGCGCTTCACGTAACCTGCGATCACCGGGAAGTGGATGCGATAGATGGTCTCCAAGGCCTTGTTCTCCTCGACCGTACCGCTCCGGAGCTGGGCGATCAACTCGGCATCGCTGGTCGCGCTGGGGCCCATGCCCACGAAACTACACTACTGCGATGTCCCGCTCCGGGGGCCGTGTCCGTGGTTGGTTCCCCAAGGTGCGCGGAGCGTAACCGCGACCCTGATCTTCCGGTGGCCGGTTACGTCGACCACCGCTCGCGGCACCAACAGGTGCATCAACACCAAAGCACCATGTTCCGCCGCTTCCTCCACGTTGTTCTCCCGGTCCTGCTACTTCTCCTCGCCTATCCGCTCTCCGCCCAGGACAGCGATGGCGATGGCGCACCCGACATGTTCGACAATTGCCCCACGGTGCCGAACCCCGGCCAGCTCGATTCCGATACCGATGGTGTGGGCGACGCGTGCGACAACTGTGTGATGGTGCCCAACCCCGGTCAGGCCAATGCGGACATGGACGGCTTCGGGAACGCCTGCGATAACTGCCCCTTCATCCCGAACGACCAGGCCGACGTGGACAGCGATGGCCTGGGTAATGCATGCGACGGTTGCCCCTTCGATTGCGACGATGGTGACCCTTGCACCATTGATGCATGCGTGGACAACGCCTGCGTGCATATGCCCTACGAAGTGCCCCCGGCCGCCCTTCTGCAACCCGCGACCCCGCCGGGTTGCCTGGTGTACATGGGCCGCGACGTGCTCATCGATATGGCCATCGATGATGGGTTGTCCACCACGGAGGCCAGCTATGTCCCCAGTGATAGCGCGGAGGTCATTGTCTTCGCCGGGACCGTTCTCGCGGGGTCGACACCGTGCTTCGACTATGCGATAACGCACTATTTCGAGCCGGCGACGGTGCCTGAGGAATACCTCGAAGTGCCCGAAAGCCCGGTGAATTGCATGCTGTACATGGGTGTGATCGTGAACATCAACGGCGCTCAGAACGATGTGCTCACGACGGTGGAGGATGATTTCGTCCCTTCGGACACCGGCGCCGTCGTGTTCCACGCGGGCGCCATCGTGGTGGACTTCGTCACGTGCTTCACTTACGAGGTTGCGCATCACTTCGAGCCGTACACGGTACCGGAAGATGTCTTGGACGAACCCGCTATGCTCGAGCCGTGCATGGCGTACATGGGGTGCGAAGTGCTGCTGAACGGCTTCTACAGCATTGCCTTGTCCACGACAGACTCCAACTACGTGCCGTCGGCGGACCATGGTGTGGTGCTCTTCAGCGAGACAATCGTGGAGGACTTCGTGACATGCATCGACTATGTGGTAGGCCACTACTTCGAACCGGTGGTACCCGATCCAGAGCTCTTCGAGCCGCCACCATCGCCCGACCCCTGCCTGGTGTACATCGGCCGCAAGGTGATCGAGGACTTCGTCTACAGCACGGAGCTCTCCACCATGCCCTTCGATTCGTTCCCTGGACCCTCGGGCGATTCACTTCTTGTGTCCGAGACCTTGGTGAACGCTCCGATCACTTGCTACGATTACATCATCACCTTCTACTACGACCTGGCCCCACTGCCACCTGCGGCGCTTGTGCCACCCACCCTCCAGAACTCCTGCGTGGTCTATGTCGGAAGGACCGTGGAACGGAACGGGCTGTTCGACCCCAACCTGTCGGACCTGGAGAACGACTATGCACCCTTGCTCGGCGGTGAGGTCCATACCTCGACCGGCACGGTGTTCAATGGCAGCGATCCTTGCTACACCTACATCGTCACCTTCCACTTCGAGCCCCTACCGATACCCGCACAGTTCATGGCACAGCCGCCACAGGCCGACCCCTGCATGGTATATAAAGGCCGCGCGGTGTTCATCGACGATATCGTTGATGATGCCTTGACCACCACGGAGGATGGATATTCGACCGTGGTCGGTACGCAGCTGGTGCAGTTCGAGGGCACGGTGGAAGCCCTGGGCGTCCCCTGTTACGACTGGGTCGTGGTCCACTATTTTGACCCGATGGACTGCGACGACGATGATCCCTGCACGCTGGACGAGTGCTTCAACGGCCAATGCTTCAATACGCCTTACGCCCCCCCTGCGAGCTACCTCGTTCCCGCACCCTATCCCTGCTTCAATTACCTGGGCCGCCAAGTGTTCGATCACGGTGCGTACAGCACCGACTTGTCCACCCTCGGAGCGAATTACGATCCGCCCTTCAATGCGGAGAGCGAGGATGAGACCTACGCGCTCGAAGTGGAAGGCGGGCTGGTGGTCTGCTACAACTACCTGGTGCGTTTCTGGTGGCAGCCCGTGTTCTGCGATGATGGCGACCCATGCACCATCGACACTTGCGATCCCATGACGGGGCTCTGCGTGTACACGCCAATGAACTGCGATGACGGGGACCCCTGCACGATCGACATCTGCCTTAATGGGACCTGCTTCAATTTGATCCAGAACTGCGATGACGGGAACCCCTGCACCGTGGACTTCTGCGATGCCATGGGCGTTTGCCAACATGTCGGCGGCGCTCCGGACCTTTCCCTTGAGCTACAGACCGATGATGCGGCGGAAGAGACCAGTTTCGAAGTGTTGGAGGAGACCACGTTGAACACGGTGTGCAGCGGTAGTGGTTTTCCGGATAACAGTACGGTGAGCGCGGCGTGTTGCCTTCCGGCCGGCTGCTACCAATTGCGCGTTCTGGACAGCTTCGGCGACGGCATCGTAGGAGGCGGGTATGTGCTTCGGGATGGTGATGGGGAGCGCATCCTTGACAACACGGGGAACGGTGGCGCCTTCACATCGGTGAGCCAGTCGGCCACCGGCTTCTGTCTGCCCATCGGCATCGATGCCATGGCCGCTGCGAGCTGCGACAATGAGAGCCTGCTCCCCAGCAGCTTGATCACCGCAGTGGTGAATCCCGCTGTAAGCGCGCAGTACAATGTGACCAACGCCACTAGCGGTTACCAGTTCTGGATCTTCAACCCCAACGGTGGTTACACCCGCCGCGCGTTCCTGGCCCACAACACGGGCAGCGGTCCTGCAGGTCCTGCCAAGTGCGCTTCGCTCAAGCTCAGCGATCTGGTCACCTTGCCGGTGCCCCAGAACGTGCTGCTGAACGTGCGCGTGCGTAGCCGTGTGGCCGGTGTGTACGCTGAGTTCGGCCCTGCCTGCCGTATGAAGATCGCTCCGCCTCTTTGCGCTACCACCAAGCTGATCGATACCCCGGGCAACCCCAACTTCAGCTGCGGCGTTACCCGCACCTTCGGCGGAAGCCAGTACATCAGCGCCTTCCCTGTGGTGAACGCCAACAAATACCAGTTCCGCTTCGAGCGCGTGGGTGGTGGCTTCGTCCGCACCATCGCGGTGAACACCCCGAACCTCACGCTCAAATGGAACGCCCTGCCTTTGGTGAACGGTGACACCTACAACGTGACGGTACGCATCAGTTACGACGGCGGTACGAACTACTGCCCGTACGATGCTTCCTGCACCGTGGCCATTGTGGACCCGCCTGCGGAAAGCGCACAACGCAGCCTCGAAGTGGTGGAAGAGCGGCCGATCGCTC
>JAGODO010000148.1:4962-8284 GCA_017998165.1 Flavobacteriales bacterium
CGCATCAGTTACGACGGCGGTACGAACTACTGCCCGTACGATGCTTCCTGCACCGTGGCCATTGTGGACCCGCCTGCGGAAAGCGCACAACGCAGCCTCGAAGTGGTGGAAGAGCGGCCGATCGCTCTACTGCTCTATCCGAACCCGAGCCATGGTGAGCAACTCTTCCTCGCCTTGGGCGGTGTGCAACCTGACACGAACGTGGAACTGGATGTGATGGACCTCTTCGGCAAGCGCGTGTTCGCCGATCAGTTCGCCGCACCTTCGGAAGAGTTCACCCACCGCATGGACCTGAACAACCTGGCCAGCGGTGTGTACCTTGTGAACGTCCGCGTGGGCGATCGCCTCTACACCCAGCGCCTGGTGAAGCAGTGAGCACTGCGTTCTAGGACGCCAATAGAACGGAACCCCCGCGCCGAAAGGTGCGGGGGTTCTTGAGTTGGCGCAGAAGTGTAACGGGCGTTCGCGGCGAAGTCCCCCTAATCCTTGATCAGCCTTCGTGCCAGCGCACCGCCATCCGTTCCGATAAGAACACAGTAGCAACCAGTGGGTAGCTGCGTGAGATCGAGCTGGCAAACCGCGCCATTCATCACGGACGCCACCAGCACGTTCCCCAGGGCATCCACGACCCGCACATCGGCCCTGCCGGAGTTCGTGGATGGGCGGCGCAGGGTGACAAGCCCCGTTGTTGGGTTCGGGAAGATCGACAATGCGCTTGCCTCGGCCCCGTCCTCTATCGCGGTACTGCCGACCGCGACCTGCAGCAATACGGCATCACTGGAGCAATTCGATCCTCCGCCAGGATTGTTCACCACCACTTCCACTGAACCGATCGGGCCGGCACCCCAGGTCACGTTGATGGTGTTCGTGATGGACGAACCGGTCCCTCCGGTGATGCTCCATGTGTAGGTGTAGCCCGCGATAAGTGGAACACTGTACGCAGCGACCTGGCCCGATGATACCGCGGCCTGACCGGAGATCGCCACAGGCGTCGGTGGCAGAGGTCCCCCGGTGAGAACCGCGAGGGTCGGGGATCCGAACGGGCCCGCGTACACGGTGTCGCCGGCGACATGGATCGCCTGCACGGTGCTCCACGTGTTGGAGATGGCCGAGGCATCCCAACAGGTAGCAGCGGAATTTGCGATGTTGATCTGCGCGATACGGTAACGCGTTTGACCGCCCAGCAAATAGGAGTTACCACCAACCCAGATATTGTCACCATGGGGATATAGGCTCAGTACTTCATAGCTGCTGCTGTTCTGATCGAACGGCGCCAGCAGGCCGTTCAGATCGTAGGCGGCCACACCCTTTCTGCTCTGACCGCTGATCACGTTGAAATCGCCCCCGATGAAAATATGGTCGTTCGTACGGACGATGGAGGTGATGCCGAAGTTGTTGATGGCCGGTTGCGGATGCCAGGTGCTGTCCAACGCCCCTGTCACCAGGTCGAAGCGGCATAGATCGTCGTACACCGAAGCGCCCGTAGCGAACCTGAAATCCCCACCCACATATACATGGGACCCGGAGACGTAGATGGCGTTGATGTTCCCTTGCTCCTGGAATTCAGGGGACGACTGCCAGGGCAACGTCGTACCGGTGGTGGCGTCCACCCCCACGATCCTGCTCGGGCTCATGGTGCAGTAATAGAAGTTGTTCCCGTGGGAGCCAACGCCCTGCCGCCAGGATACGAAATTGGCATTGCCCGACCAGGCGTTCAGATCGCCGGTGGCGAGGTCGAACATGCAGATGCCCATCCGGCTTTGTCCGTTCACCGTGAGGAACGAACCGCCCGCGATCAGCTTGTCGGCTGCGCGCGTGAGCGAGGTGACGCCATTGGTGATGCCGGTCGGGGCCCAACTGTCAAGCGCTCCCGTGGTGGCATCGAAACGGGCGAGCCCTGCACGCGGGAAGCCGTCCACATCACTGAAAAAGCCGCCGATGTACATGGTGTTCCCGACCTTTTCGATCGCGTATACCGAGCCACCCGGTGTCGGCATACCGCCCAGAAGTGTTTGCGCCGTGATCAGCCGTACGGTCAGAAATGCAAGAAGGGTCAGTGGATATTTCATCGTTCGTTGTTCGTGTTTCCTTGTCGCTCAAAGTTCGGTTGGACCGGCCCTTTCACGCTGTTGGACCGCGCACATGGAGACGAGGAGGGCACCTCGGGGTTGCCGGAGATGTGGCGCCCATGAGGGCATCATCTTCGCGCAGGGACACTGGTCGCGATCATAAGAACAGGGTCGCGGGTCGTGGCCCTTGTTGCCATCGATCGCGACCGTTCTGTGCAGTGCCCAGTGGTTCGTGTAATGGTACACACTCGACCGCCACAGGAACTCCAACGAACAGTGCGCGGACAAGGCTGTCCTGGGATGCCAACACAATAGCCTCGTAGTCGGTTCGGGCCACCCCAAGCGGCTACCTTTGATCATTGTGTTGACCCGCCCTGGCATCCAAAAGCGTTTCGCCGCCACTCTTGCGGCCCTACTGCTGCTTGGCGCGAGCACCGTGCCTGTACTTGCGAGCATGCGGTGCGTGATGAGCGACCGGACGACCACTTCTTGGTTCGAGGCCGAAGGTTGCATGAACCCCGACGAGCATGGCAGCACGCCAGAGGTGGGCATGAACTGTTGCGTGTTCCTCATCGCCGCAGCGGATCTGGCACCAGGCCCGCTGGTGGGACAGAACGTGCTGAAGGCATGCACCGCAGCGGTGTCAGGCACTGCTGTGCGGCTCACAACAACATGCCCCGTGCTGTGGGGGATCGTCAGTGCAGGCCGCGCGCACGCGCCGCCACCGCGTGCGCGATGCATAGCCTTACGGTCTTTTCGGATCTAGGCCGCTCCTGTTCTCGGTGCGCGCATGCACAGCGCATCGGAACCCGGTGCCTTCAGGTCCTTCACTCCAAGCTCCATCAAATGCCAGGTATCGCACACCGCTTCATCCATCTCTTCGTCATAGCGCCCCAAGCCCTATGGGCCCAAGTGCCCTTGCCCATTCCCGACACGCTTTCCGGGAGCAGCATCAACCTCACCTTGCAGGAGGGGACCTGGGAGTTCCATGCCGGCGAAGTGGTGAACACCTATGGTTACAACGGTGACCTGCTCGGCCCAACCCTCCTCCTGGAGCAAGGCGGGACCGTTACGTTGAATGTTACCAACGCGCTTCCCGACCTCACCACCACGCACTGGCACGGCATGCATGTGAGCGCGGAGAACGACGGCGGCCCCCATTCGCTGATCTATCCGAACACCACATGGAGCCCATCCTTCACGGTGTTGGACCGGGCCAGCACTTTCTGGTACCATCCCCATGGCCATGGGCT
>JAGODO010000149.1 GCA_017998165.1 Flavobacteriales bacterium
CCGTGGAGCTCGATCTGCGGACTGAGCCGGCAGGCTGCTACGTGGTGCGCGTAGAGCAAGGTGGGCGGATCACATCACTACCGCTGATCGTGCAGCGGTAGTCGTTCACTTGAGGAGACGCGCCCACGGCTGAATGCCCTGTGGTGATGGCGCTCATCGCCGAACGACCGGCAGCTCGTCCATGATGAAGCGCGTTATCCCCAGCTCGCCCAGCCGCGCGTAGTTCGCACGATCCACTCCGTACACGATCTTGTTCGGCAGCAGATCGTGCTCGCGCAACCAGGCCACCTGCGCGCTGTCCGTTTCGAAGGCGAAGCTGCTCCCGAAGTCCGGCCGGAAGTTCTTCGGGAAAAGCCACCAGGTCCATTCCTCGCCCTTGTCGAAGCCCTCGAGCACGGTGTTCAGTTCAGGATGATGGTACTCGAGCGAGGTGATGAACGGAATGCAGGACGAAGCGATGAGCACATTCTCCTGGGGTGCGAAGCGTTCGACAAGTCGTGCGACGCTGTCGGCCTGGTCGCGACCTGTCACTTTCATGTCGAGGTAGAAGAGGAGGCTGTCAGCATAGCGGGCCAGAACGCTGTCCAAGCGTGCGATCCGGAGTTCAGTTGGAACGGTGTGGTTGCGCAGCGGCAGGTCTTTCAGTTCGGCGAACGTGTGCTGGTCCACGGTGCCATCGACCCCCAGCATGCGCTGGCAGGAGTCATCATGCAGCAGTACGAACACACCGTCACTCGTTGCGTGGATGTCGATCTCCACGCCGTCATATCCCAACGCGATGCTGCGCGCGACGCCTTCAGCGGTGTTCTCCGGCAGCAGGGCATCACCCGCGCGATGGGCGAAGTGGGCCAGCGGGACGTGGTTGAGCCGTGAACTGTTCTCCTTCTTCCCGAAGCCACCACCAAAGCTGAAGACAAGCACCAAGAGCGATGCGACGAGCATGAGCAAGAAGCGCAGCCACTTGTTCATCTTATGGCAAGGTCTTTTCACGTTCACCACCATCGAGCAGGTCATGTTCAACGAGCCATTGCGTTGTCTGCATCATGCTGTAAGCGTAGTCGCGCATGGCGGTCGACTTTTCAGGAAGTGCGCCCCAAAGGTCTTTGGTACTGAGATCCGCGTACGCATAGAGCGTCTCATGCCCATCCGCGCGGTGGATGAAGTAGTGCTCGCCGTCGATGCAGCCGATACGGTCGTCAGCACAGAAGTACATGAAGGGCCGCACGTTCTTGCGCATGTCGATGCCCATGGTGGTGTTCGTCCATGGCACGTTCAGCATGCCGAGCAATGTGGGGGCGATATCGATCTGGCCGCACGGCGCGGTGATCTTCCCCGGCGAGACCTGTCCGCCCGGAACGTGGAAGATCAGAGGCGTGTGATGGAAGGAGATCGGCATGTCATAGGTGTGGCCCATGTTCACGCCGTGATCTCCGAGGATCACGAATACCGTTTTCCTGTACCAAGCTTCATTGCTGGCCAGCTCGAAAAAGCGCGCCACCGATCGGTCAGCGTACTCCACGATGCGGTCCTCGAGCTTCTCACTGCGCGGCTCGAACCACAGGCTGTCCGGCAGGATGAACGGTTTGTGATCGCTGGTCGTCATGAACACCGAAAGGAAGGGGCCCTTCTTCGCGAGCGCGTTCAGTTCGGGGACGGCGAACTCGAACATGCGATGGTCGGGCACGCCGTTGGTGCTGGCGATCCATTCCTCGGGGTAGTCATCCTCGGAGATCACGCGGTCGAAGCCGTGCGAGGTGAGGAACCCACGCATGTTGTCGAACTCCGGGTCGTGCGTGGTGCAGAACAACGTGCTCCAACCATGCGTTCGCAGCACGTTGCCGATGCCCCTGTGCCGCTTGTTCAGCCAGTCCTCCATGGGTTGCTGATCATAGAGCGCTGGAAAGGAATAGAGCGTGGAATAGATGCCATTGAACGTGTGGATGCCCGCGCTGTACGCATGATCACAGTCCAGCGACACCTTCCGCAGCGCGCTGAGGAAAGGCGTGAGGCCGATGGGGCCGCCATAGTCGCCCATCTTGAACGTGCTCATGCTCTCCATGAGGATGATCACCACGTTCAGGCTGTCGATCGCCCGGTCCGGCGTGATCGTTCGTGCGATGGGCGAGGGTAGCAGCCCCTGCTCCCCACCGAGTTCCAGCATCGCGGACCATGCCGCTTCGCGCGGGTCCATCAGGGTCGCCTTGCTTCGGGTGGCTGACACGCGTTTTTCCGCCGAAGATCCGAAGGTGAACACGGGATTCAGACCGAGCTGGTTCAGGAAGGGGTCGTCGCTGAAGTAGGCCGTTCCGGCCTGGATCGGCGCCTTCTCGTCCAGCCGGCCGCGCATGCCGAGGAAAAGCAGACCTCCACACAGCGCGAAGCCCATCGCTTCGCGCCAGAGCACCGGTCGGGTCCTGTCCGGAGGCGGCAGGGGCCGGATACCATAGAGCGCCAGCGCATAGCCGCCCAGGAAGGGCAGTACGTAGAGCAGGAAGGACCGCTCGCCGAGCACCATGCCGGCCGCGAAGCCCGCATCGTCCATCCAGAGCAGGGCAGAGGTGCTCAGCCGCGCATAGTTGTGCAGGAACCAGGGGATATCCGCCGCGAGGATGAAGACCACCGGCAGCAGCAGCAGCGCGAGGAAGGCGCGGCTCACCACCAAGGGCCACCGTCGACGCACGCCGGCAAGCCGACCGATCGAGAGCAGCAAGAAGGGGAAGGCGAGCAGGTAGCACGCCACCACGGTATCGAAGCGCAGGCCGATGAACAACGCCTGCGCTACCCCGGATGCTGGAAGGCCGTGCAGTTCCCATTCGCTGGCCGCGACGGCCCACAGCAACAACCGGAACACCATGCTCACGCCGAGGAGCGTGAGGAGCGCGCGCAGCAAATAGCGCAAGTGGGAGGGAAGACGCACCGCGCAAAGCAAAACAAGCTTCAAGACACAAGACCCAAGCTTCAAAACATCAAGGTGCTCGGATCCCACCTGTTGAAGCTTGGGGTTTGTGTCTCGTGTATGGCGGTTTGACCCGCTTGGATCTTTTTAACGGCGGGGCTTTTCAGGCGCATCGGGGTCGGGTAACCGATCCGGCTACATTTGGCACCCTTTGCGAAAGAACCACCCCATGATCAAGCAGTTGACCGTCGCCACAATGTTGGTGTTCGGCCTGAGCGCTTCGGCGCAGAAAGACCCGGTGAAGACCACGGCTGCACCGGCGGATCCCGTGCTGATGACCGTTGATGGAAAGCCCGTTACGCGCAGCGAGTTCGAAGCGATCTACAAGAAGAACAACAAGGACGCCGCCGTCACCAAGGAGGCGCTCGACGAGTACTTGGACCTGTTCATCAACTACAAGTTGAAGGTGCGCGCGGCGGAGGAACTGGGCATGGATACCGTGGGCAAGTTCAAGACCGAGCTCGACGGATACCGCAAGCAGTTGGCGCGGCCGTACCTCATCGACCGCAACCTGAACGATGAGCTGATGAAGGAGGCCTTCGACCGCAGCGGCATCGAAGTGCGCGCGAGCCACATCCTGGCCCAGCTCCCCGCAGAACCCGCTCCGGCCGATACCCTGGCCGCTTGGAAAAAGATCATGGCGCTGCGCGATCGGGTGGTGGCCGGTGAGGATTGGGCCACCGTGGCCAGCGGGAAAGGTGGTAGCGACGACCCCAGTGCGGCCAAGAACGGCGGTGACCTGGGCTGGTTCAGCGCTCTGCAGATGGTGTATCCGTTCGAGAGCGCGGCTTATGCCACGCAGCCCGGGCAGATCAGCAAGCCCGTCCGTACGCGGTTCGGCTATCACATCATCAAGGTGGTGGACAAGCGTCCGGCGCGCGGTCAGGTGAAGGTGGCGCACATCATGGTGCGCAGCACCGACCAGGACGGTCCGGAAAAGCAGAAGGCCTCGGAAACGAAGATCAACGAGGTGGCCGCCCGCCTGGCGAGCAACGAACTCGGCTTCAATGATGCCGCGCTCAAATACAGCGACGACGAGAGCACCAACACCAAAGGCGGGGAACTGCCCATGTTCGGTACGGGCAAGATGATCGAGGAGTTCGAGGACATCAGCTTCGGGCTCAAGAGCGATGGCGAAGTGAGCAAGCCGTTCAAGACGCGCTATGGCTGGCACATCGTGAAGCGCTTGGAGTACAAGGCTCCTCCGAGCTACGATGAGGCGAAGGCCGACCTGAAGGCCAAGATCTCGCGCGACAGCCGTGCGGAGATCACCCGCCAGAAATTCCTCGCCGACCTGAAAGCTTCATACAAGTACAAAGCGGATGACAAGGCGCTCAAGGCCCTCTATCCGCTGGTGGACAGCACCATCTTCAAGAAGGGCATGTCCGTGACGGATACGCTCATCCGGAAGGATGTGAAGGAGGGCGAGATCATCCACAGCGGCATGAAGTACGACCGCGAGATCAACGGCACCATGCAGGCGGGCAAAGTGGTGAACATCCGCAGCCGCAAGCACGATGAGCTCAAGCGCTCACCTGAAGACACGGTGGTGGTGCGCGATACGAATCAGGGCTGGAAGTATGACCGCGCCAAAGCCAAGGTGATGTCCAAGCCGGTCTTCAGCATCAACGGCAAGAGCTGGAGCCAGCAGCAGTTCCTCGATTACCTGGAGAGCAAGCAGAAGCGAGAGGCCTCGGTTCCTGTCGGCCAGTATGTGCAGGAGCGCTTCAAGCAGTACGTGGACGACGAGATCCTTGCCTTTGAGGACGGTCAACTCGAAACGAAGTACCCCGAGTTCCGCATGCTGATGAAGGAGTATCGCGATGGGATCCTGTTGTTCGAGCTCACGGACCAGAAGGTGTGGAGCAAGGCGGTGAAGGACAGCACGGGACTGCAGGCGTACTACGAGCAGAACAAGATGAACTATATGCATCCTGTGCGTTACGACCTGGACATATTCACCTGCGCCGATGCCGATGTGGCGAAGCAGGTGCGTGGCCTGCACAAGAAGGGCAAGCGCGGGCTGGAGATCATCAAGAACGTGAACAAGGACGACAAGAGCGCTCTGGTCGACGTGGAGAGCGGCATTTACACGGACGAGGAGAAGCCCATGATCAAGGGCATGGACAAGCCGGGCCTGACACCGGACCAGACGGTGGACGGCAAGGTCGTGTTCGCCGACCTGAAGCGCATCGTGGCCCCTGAACCCAAGGCGCTCAACGACGCGCGGGGTCTGGTGACCGCGGCTTATCAGGACCAGCTGGAAAAGGACTGGATCAAGGAGCTGCGCGCGAAGTACCCGGTGAAGGTCGAACAGGAAGTGCTCTACAGCATCCACTGAAGCATGCGCGGACCGGGCATCCAACGGATAGGAAGGGCGGCGGCGATCGCCGCCCTTCTCCTTTCGGGTTGCGCCACCGCGCTGGAGACGAACGAGGATCCGCCCGTGGCGGAAGCTTACCAGGAGAAGCTCTACCGCAGCGATCTGGTGCGGATGATCCCACCGGACGCCGCCAAGGAGGACAGCGCGGCCCTGGCCCGTCAGTTCATCGATGCATGGGCCCGTGAGCGCGTGCTGCTGCACAAGGCCGAGGAGAACCTCAGCAAGGCGCAGAAGGACGTGGAGCAGCAGTTGCGCGACTACCGCGAATCGCTCATCGTCTATGCCTACGAAGAGGCCCTGGTCCGCCAGAAGCTCGATACCAACATCAGCGCGGACGAGATCGGAACGTACTACAAGGCCAACGAGAAGAACTTCGAGCTCAAGGACAATATCGTCCGTGCCCGGTGGTTCAAATTGAGGGAGACGGACAAACGGGTGCTGAAGAAAGTGGAGGACCTTTGGCGCAGCGACAAGCAGGAGGATCTTCACGACCTGGAGGTGCTGCTGGCCCAGCGCGGATCGACGATCAACGACACGCACGACGATTGGATCGCGTTCACCGAACTCCAGCAACAGGTGCCGCTCCGCCCGGACAACCCCACGGATTGGATACCCCGGCAGCGCAAGGTGACGGTGGCCGACAGCGTGGGGACCTTCTTCGTCGACCTGTTGGAGCATCGCGTCAAGGACAGCGTATCACCGCTGGCCCTCGTGCGGGCCGAGATCCGTTCGATCCTCATCAACCAGCGGAAGCTCAAGCTGATCGAGCAGATGCGCAAAGACCTTTACGACCATGCGTTGGCCGGCAATGATGTACGCATCCTTTAGGCCCCTCGCATGCGCGTTGTCGCTGTGCGGTGGTGCGCTCCTGGCGCAACCCCAGGCGCCGGTCATCGATCGCGTGGTGGCGAACGTGGCCGGTCGCATCGTGCTTTACAGCGAGCTCGTTTCATGCCTGGAACAGGTCAAGGGGCAGGGCGAGGTCGTGAGCGTGAAAAGCGGATGCGCCTGCATGGAAGACCTGATGTTCGACCGGCTGCTGCTGGAGCAGGCGCGGATCGACAGCGTGACGGTGGATGACAAGCAGGTGGAAGCGGAGCTGAACCGGCGCATCACCTACTTCGAGCAGCAGATCGGCGGGAGGGACAAGCTGGAGAAGTTCTACGGCAAGTCCATCGAGCGCATCAAAGCCGATTTCCGCGATCAGGTGCGCGACCAGTTGTTGGGCCAGCAGATGCGTCAGAAGATCACCGGCGATGCGAGCGTGACGCCCAAGGAGGTGCAGAAGTTCTACAACGACATCCCGAAGGACAGCCTGCCGTTCATCAATGCCGCGGTGGAGTTCGGGCGCATCGTCAAGTATGCCCGGCCCTCGCCCGAGGAGGACCGCCGCATCAAGAAGAAGTTGGAGGACCTTCGCACGCGCATCGTCGAAGGCAAGGTCACCTTCGAGGTCGCTGCAACGCTGAACAGCCAGGATCCCGGCTCGGCCGCGAAGGGCGGTGAGCTGGGCATGGTGCCGCAAGGCGTGATGGTCCCGGAGTTCGACGCGGTGGCCCTGAGCCTCAAGGACGGTGAGGTCAGCTCCGTGTTCAAGACGGAGTTCGGCTACCACATCATGAACATGATCGAGCGGCGCGGCGAGCAGTACAACGCGCGGCACATCCTGTTCAAGGTGGAGAGCACGCAGGACGATATGCGCTTGGCGAAGAACTACATGGACAGCGTGGCGACCCTTATCCGCGACGGCAAGGTGAGCTTCGCGAAGGCGGCCACCGAACTGAACGACGACGAGGAGACCAAGGGCACCAACGGCCTGGTGATCGAACCGGACCGCAACAGCCCTCGGTGGGCGGTGGGCGATCTGGATCAGCAGACGTTCCTCGTGCTCGATAAGCTTGGCGTCGGTTCGCTCAGTGTTACGCAGGCTTTCGAGACGCCCTCCGGGGAGAAGGGCTTCCGCGTGTTCCTGTTGATGAAGCGCACCGAGCCGCATGTGATGGACCTCGTGGCTGATTATCCGCTCGTGAGCGAGGCTGCCACCAACGCCGTCAGGGAGCGCTCGGTGGACCGTTGGGTCAACGAGAAGCTCAGCGGTGTCTTTGTGCGTGTGATCCCCGAGTACGCGGATTGCGTGTTCAAGCACGGGTGGACGCGGAAGACGAGTGAATGAGGCTTCGCGTCGGCCAACAGGCCATGCCCACGATCGATAACCGACAACCGACAACGAGATGGAACGAATGAACGATCCCAGAGCCGTGGAAGACTTCGGCACGAAATACCGCTTGCTGAAGAGCGAGGTGCAGAAGGCCATCGTCGGCCAGGACGCCGTGGTGGATGACGTGCTGATCGCCATCTTCAGCCGGGGCCACGCGCTCCTGGTCGGGGTTCCCGGACTGGCCAAGACCTTGCTCGTCAACACCGTGGGCAAGGCGCTGGGTCTGAGCTTCAACCGCATCCAGTTCACGCCCGATCTGATGCCGAGCGACATCATCGGCGCGGAGATCCTCGATCAGGACCGCCAGTTCAAGTTCATCAAAGGGCCGCTTTTCGCCAACATCATCCTGGCGGACGAGATCAACCGCACGCCGCCCAAGACCCAGGCCGCGTTGCTCGAGGCCATGCAGGAGAAGTCCGTCACCGCAGCGGGCCGCACATGGCCGTTGCCCGAGCCCTTCTTCGTGCTGGCCACACAGAACCCGATCGAGCAGGAGGGTACCTACCCGCTTCCCGAAGCGCAGCTGGACCGTTTCATGTTCAACATCCACCTGGACTACCCGGCCTACGCGGAAGAGCTCGCCATCGTGAAGGCCACGACAAGCGACATACTGCCGGACGTGAAGCCCGTACTCAGTGGTGAGGAGATCCAGTTCTACCAAGGGCTGGTGCGCCGCATTCCCGTGGCCGACAACGTGGTGGAGTATG
>JAGODO010000150.1 GCA_017998165.1 Flavobacteriales bacterium
TCCTGTGGGTGATGGACATGGGGCTGATGCTCGAAGGCCGCGGGAAGGGTCTGATGATCGAGAGCTTCCGCATAATCCTCATGAGCGGCATCGGTCTGGGCATCGCGATGACCCGATGGGACTGGTGGTGGTTGCTGCCTCTGGCGCTTTTCACCGGCACGGCGAGCATGATCCATCTTGCGGTGCTGTTCCGCGAAACGCCGACCGAAGTATGATCACCCTGCCGATCCCGTCCCTGGATGGCCTGAAGACGGAACGCCTGACCTTCCGCCACCTGACGCTCGCGGATGCTGATTGGTGGATGGCGTACATCAACGATGCGACGGCCATCCGCTTCATGCCCTTCACGCGGGGCAGTCGCGCCGATTGCGAAATGATGATCCAGCGGGCAATGGGCCGCTATGTGAAGGATGGCAGCGGCTTGAACGCGTTGTTGCTGGCCGATGGAACACCGGTGGGCCAATGCGGCCTTCTCCTGCAGGAGGTCGATGGCAGACAGGAGTTGGAGGTCGGTTATCACATGTTGCCGGCGCTTTGGGGCAAGGGTTATGCGAGCGAGGCGGCCATCGCGTGCAAGGAATATGCGTTCCGGAACGGCCTGGTGCCCTCCGTGATCTCCTTGATCGACCCGGGGAATCACCGCAGCCAGGCGGTGGCACAACGCAATGGCATGGTGCGGGAGCAACTGACCAGTCACCGCGGCATCCCCGCGCATGTGTGGCGCGTGTGGTCGGCCGGGGCAGGCAGCTAAATTCGCCGCGCTCAGCAGCATGGACATCACACGCGACCATCGGGTGAACATCGCGGCCTACGTATTGGCCGTGATCGGTTGTGCCACGGCCGTGGCTACCGGCCGGCACGGGATCGAGTACATCAGCAAGCCCTTGATGATGGTCATTCTTTCCTCGTGGTTCTTCTTCAACAGCCGGCGTTATGGCGATCGTTTCACCCTGTTCATCCAGGCGGGCCTCTTCTTCTCGCTCATCGGCGACGTGGCGTTGATGTTCCAGCATCTGGATGAGTTCTTCTTCCTCATCGGACTGGGCGCCTTCCTCATCGCCCACCTGTGCTATTGCATCGCCTTCATCCACAACATCGCGGAAGTGGGCGGTGGCGATGGGCTGATCACCAGCTCGGGGATCGGCATCGCCATCGCGTTGTTCGCGGTGCTCTTTTCGTGGAGGCTTACCCCGCAGCTGGACGAGGATATGATGGTGCCGGTGGTGACGTACGTCGTGATCATCGCCTGCATGGCGATGCTGGCCGGTTTCCGCTGGATGCGCACCTTCCCGCGCAGCTTCTGGATGGTGATGGCCGGCGCCGTGCTGTTCATGTTGTCCGACAGCCTGCTCGCCACGAACCGCTTCATCCGGCCGCTGGACTGGTCGCCGGTGGTGATCATCGTGACCTACGCGGCCGCCCAGTTCCTGATCGCGGCGGGTGCCTTGGAGCATGTGCTGGACCCGGACAGCATCCGCCGCAAGCAGGCGATGGAGGCGTAGGGGTCAGTGCGTCAATGGCTGTACATCGCGATCCCGGGTCAAGCCCGGAATGACAATGGATGGATCGGGAACCCTGTCACTCCGGCCCTGCGCCGAAGTCGCGCTGATCATCAGCTGATCCTGCCCCAGACGGGTTTTCCTTCCATGCGCTCCGCAAGGGCCGCCGCCACTTTCGCGTGGCCGGGTGCTCGCAGTTCCGGGTCCTCGTCCAGGATGCGCTGGGCGAAGGCGCGTGCGGTCTGCAGGATCTCCACGTCGTGGATCAGGTCGGCGATGTGCAGTTCGGGGATGCCGCTCTGTTGCGTGCCCATCAGGTCGCCGGGACCGCGCAGGCGCAGGTCCACCTCGCTGATCTCGAATCCGTCGTTGGTGCGCACCATGGTGCCGATGCGCGTGCGGCTGTCGTTGCCGAGTTTGTCGCCCGTCATCAGGATGCAGTAGCTCTGGTCCGCCCCGCGCCCCACGCGCCCGCGCAACTGGTGCAATTGTGAAAGGCCGAACCGCTCGGCGTTCTCGATCACCATCACGCTCGCGTTCGGCACATCCACCCCCACTTCGATCACGGTCGTGCTCACCAGGAGGTTCGTCTCGCCCTTCTTGAAGCGCTCCATCTCGTAGTCCTTGGTGGCCGGATCCATGCGGCCATGCACCATGCTGACGGCATACGTCGGCAACGGGAAGCGTCGGGAGATGCTCTCGAAGCCGTCCGTCAGGTCCTTCAGGTCCTTCGCGGGGTTGCTCGCCGCATCTCCCTTCGTGCTTTCCTCGATGAGCGGGTACACGATGTAGACCTGTCGCCCCTTCTTGATCTCGTCCTGCAAAAAGGCGAAGACCGCATTGCGCGACGAGTCGAAACGATGCACGGTCTTCACCGGCTTGCGGCCGGGCGGCAGTTCATCGATGACGCTCACGTCGAGATCGCCGTACAGCGTCATCGCCAGTGTGCGCGGAATGGGTGTGGCGGTCATCACCAGCACATGCGGCGGCACCTCGGCCTTGGCCCAGAGGCGCGCGCGCTGCGCCACACCGAAGCGGTGTTGCTCATCGATCACCACCAGCCCGAGCCTCTCGAAGACCACCGGATCCTCCAACAGCGCGTGCGTACCGATGAGGATATGGATATGGCCCGTCTTCAAGGCCGTCAACAAACTCTTGCGTTCCGCCGTCTTCGTGCTGCCGGTGAGCAGCCGGACTTCCAGCGGCATCCCTTTGAGCATGCGCGATAGCGTGTTGAAGTGTTGCTGCGCGAGGATCTCCGTCGGGGCCATCAGCGCGCATTGGTAGCCGTTGTCGAGCGCGATCAACATGCTGAGCAGCGCGACGAGCGTCTTTCCGCTGCCGACATCGCCCTGCACCAGCCGGTTCATCTGGCGACCGCTCCCCATGTCCTTGCGGATCTCCTTCACCACACGCTTCTGAGCGCCGGTGGGCTCGAAGGGCAGATGTTCCGTGTAGAAGTCGTTGAGCAGCGTGCCCACCTTCTCGAAGACCACCCCCCTCACGCTGCGCGCCATCAGCACCTTCTGCTTCAGCAGTCGGAGTTGTATGAAGAACAGCTCCTCGAACTTCAAGCGTCTCACCGCCATATCGAGCGTGCGCTGATCGCGCGGAGCATGCGTATGGCGGAAGGCGTCCACGCGGGAGAGGCCGCCGAGGTGGGTCACGATGTCCGGGTCCAGCGTCTCGGGCATCTCGAAGTCGGGCCGTTGCAGCAGTCCCTCGACGAGCTTCTGGATGCCGCGACTGTTGAGGCTCTTGGCGCTGGCCTTCTCCGTGGTGCTGTACACGGGTTGGAGGGAACTGTCCAGGCCATGGTCCCATTGCGTGGCTAGCTCCAATTCCGGATGCGCCATGTTCAACCGGCCGCGGAAGTCGGTGACCTTGCCGAACACGATGAACTCCGTGCCTTCCTTCAGCACCGGCTGCAACCAGCGGATGCCCTTGAACCAGACCAGCTCGATGCTGCCCGTCGCATCGGTGAGCTTGGCGGTCAACCGCCGCGCCATCTTCTCGCCAAGCGTCTTCACCTGCGAAAGGGTGCCTCGCAGTTGGACGTTCTCGGTCTCACCCTGCAGTTCGCGCACCGTGTGGAAGCGGCTGCGGTCCACGTAGCGGAAGGGGAAGTGGTTCAGCAGGTCGCCGAACGTGGCGATACGCAGTTCGACACGCATCAGCTCGGCCCGCTGGGGACCGACGCCCTTGAGGTACTCGATGGGGGTCTCGAGGAACGACAACACGGAGGAAAAGTAGGACCAACCCGATGACCGTTCGGAAAATGGCAACCCATCCTGGTCGATGGGTCTTCAGGGCAATATCTTGCGACGATGCGCCACTTCATCACTCCACTGCTGCTCACGCTGTTCGCCGGTACCGCGTACCCCCAGGATTGGATCCAGCGCGCCGACTTCCCGTATCCGGTGTATGCGCCCTACGGCTTTTCCATCGGTGGACGCTACTTCAACGGTGGCGGGGTCACGGACATCGTGCCCCTCGCATTGGTCGACTCGTTCTATGAGTACAACGCAGGCCTGGACCTATGGCAGCACCGCACCGCGCTGCCGGGCCCCGCGCGGTACGGCACTCATGGGTTCAGCATAGGAGAAACCAACAAGGGCTACGTGGTCTGCGGCTGGCACAACAACATCCCGCAAGAGCAACTGAGCGATCTCTGGGAATACGACCCGGGGACGGACGCCTGGATGCAGAAGGCCGACTTTCCGGGTCCGCCGCGTTACAGTCTCGTGTCCATCGGCACCAGTACGAAGGCGTATGCAGGCCTCGGATACAACCCGTGGCACGACGACTGGTACGAGTACGACCCGATCACCGACACCTGGACACAGAAGACTTCCTTCCCCGGAGGAGCACGCCAGGCCGCGAACGCCTTCGTGTTGAACGATGAGGTGTATGTAGGCATGGGCACGGCCAACGGCGGGTTGGGAACCGGCACCTTCTTCGACGACCTCTATCGCTACGATGCGGTGTCGGACACATGGGTCCAGCTGGCCAGCCTGCCTGCACTTCCTCGTGCGAACAGCTATTCGTTCTCCAGTTGTGGGCTGGCCTACATCGTGGGCGGTATCGGCTTCGACTCGTTCGGCGTGCAGGACGTGTTCACCGATATGTGGCAGTATGATGCCGCGTTGGACAGTTGGACACAACTCCCCGACTTTCCCGGAACTCCCATGAACACGGGCACGTCCTTCAACATCAGCAGTTCGGGCTTCATGGGCTTCGGCGGCACCGGTTTCGAAACCGCGTCCTGGGTACCCGACACCTTGACCGGTGAATTCTGGGAACTCAAGGGGTGTGCGACACCTACTGAGATCGCTGACCCGGGGCCTTCCTCTGCGGCAGCGTGGTCCAACGGCCAGGATATCCTGGCACGCTGGAACGCGACCGGAACATATGATCGCTTCGAGGTGTTCGACGCGCTAGGGCGCCTCGATCGAACAGGCCGCATCGAACGTTCGACCGCGTTGCGCGTGCCGTTGCCCGGAGCGAGCGGTGGTGTGCTGCTGCTACGGCTCAGCGGTCCGAAGGCGGTCGCGACTGTCCGCATCGGCCATCCTTCACAATGAATCGCGTTCTCGTGACACTCATCCCCGCACGAAGAGCCAGCGCACGCCTTTCCAGGCACCCACGCAGGCATAGCCCAGCGGTCCGAGCTTCTCCCGCTTGTTCAGATCCACGGAGATCGTCGCCATGTCGGTGAGGTGCTTCAGCTTGTTGGCCCTGCCTTCGAGCAGTTCGATCTCGCCGTTCAGCCGTTCCAGTTCCTTTTCCACGGCCAGCGCGGCCTGTACGTCTTCGGCCTGTTTCAGCAGTTCGAGGTAGCGGTCGCGGGCCTTGCGGGCATTTTCCAAGCGGAGCTCCACATCCACATACTGCTCGGTAACATCCTCGCCCTTGAACGACTTCGAGCGCACATTGCCAAGGCCCGCCACTTCGTTCACGGCATCACCGAGCGCTGTGGACTTCACGCGTATCGTCGAGCGGCGATCGCCGAGCATTACCACGTATCCTTCATGGCGCTTGGCGATGTCGAGCAGGTGGGCATTGGTGCTGTCGGGCTCCTTCACGCGCATTTCGAGCGCGGCGCTCTGCTGGACCATGCGGCCTTGCGCCCCGCTCTCTTTGTCCCAGATGTCTCCGCAATAGGCGGTACTGCGCTCCGTGGCGCAGGAGCTGAGGAACAGGAGAGCGAAAAACGAAAGGCCAATGGTGAAGGTGTGCGCGGTTCTCATGATCCGGTGGTTTGGAACCCTGCAAGAACGCACTCGATGCGGCCCACATTGCCGCCGAGTGGTTCAGACCTGTCTCGGCCGCAGCCCCGCGCCCACGCCCCGCACCAGCGCGTACATAATGACGAGCAGTGTTCCGATGAGGAAGGTGACCGCCCAGGTCTTGCCGTGCTCGGTGGGATCGAGGAAGCGGTCACCCACCACGTAGAGGAACGACTTGGGTCGCGTGGCGATCTCCCATGAATTCCAGCGCAGGAAACGGCCGAGGTAGATCCCGAAGCCGCAGAGGAAAAGCACCGCGCCATGAAAGACCATGATGACCGGCCGCTTGAACAATGGCTGGAGCACACGCTCCACGCACACCATGAAGAGGTAGCCCAGCAGCAGGCCGGTGAGCGCGAAGGTCAGCAGCATGATCATGTCGTACCAGAGCGGTATGGGCGTGCGGACCTTCAGGTACATAAGGTCTGTAAGGATGTAAGGCGCGTTCGGCAGGAAGAGCGGCCACGGCACCAGCATGAGCAACGAAGGGATCGGCCAACGCATACGCGACAAGGCCAGCGCAGCCAACGCGAACCCCAGCGGGATGGCGGCCAGCGTCAGGTTCCACGAGAGGAAGAAGAAGGAGGTGCGACCGCTCCACTGGATGCGGTAGGCCAGAAGCGCCAGGCAGAACAGGCAGGCGAGAGCGACCCAGTTCAACAGGGGCGCATGGCGGTGGAGGAAGGATGCCGTTCGCATGGGGTTATGGCAGGTGCTGTTGCAGAACGTTCAACGCCCTTATGTCATTGCCCATTCGGTCACCTGCAAAGGCGCAGAAGCTATCCCTCGTTCACCGGATCAACACGACATGTCCGGATAGGCGCAGAGCGACGCCGGAGGCCGGATCACGCGCTCGGCCACGCCACGCATAGACTCCTGCTGGCAGCGGCCCACCATCCCCTTCTCCGTTCCATACGGCATCGCGCCCCGCAGCAGCGAAAACAGCGGTTCCCCAGCGATCGAACACGGTAAGCTCCAACAGCGCACCGGCATTCGCGCGCCACACAGGCCACCAGCCGTCGTTGATACCATCATCGTTCGGGGTGAACGCGTCAGGCGCGAAGACGGGATGTTGGCAGAGATCCGTCACATCGATGGATGCCGACGCGGGACACAGGCCCGGACCTGAGGCCAGGACCGTGTAGATCCCGGGCTGGTCCACTTCGATGGAAGACGTGGTGGCTCCGGTGGACCAGAGCAGTTCTGCATTCGTCGGCAACGACCCTACGGTGATCAGCACCGAGTGCACTACACAAAGATCGACCGCAGTGTCCGGTGGCAGCACCAGAGCGACGGGCGCCGAGATGGTCACATGTACGGTATCAGACAGAGCGCAGCCTTCCATGTCCGAAGACACGCTGTAGTCCCCGGACTCATCCACCACGATGGAAGTGCCTGTCTCCCCAGTGGACCAGGAGTAGATCGCGCCTGTGACCGGTTCCTGAACGGCAAGCGTGACGGCGCTACAGCTCGTGACGTCTGGCCCCAATTCCGGACGTTCCATCCGCCGCACGCTCACATCGTCCACGTAGTAATAGCTGTACCAGGTGAGCGGATAGTCCGTCGGTACTTGCGTGAACACGGTGGCCGGACCCACATGGAAGTTGCCGATGGTGATGTATGCGAAAGCGGAATCAGCGATGAAGCAGCCATGGATGCGCGTCCATCCATTCTTGTCATCCAGCATGTCCAGCGTGGTGTTCGCGATCTGCGGCGTAGCCGTGATGGCCAGTTCGTCCGTGCGCGTGGGGATCTGTGTGCTCAGCAGCGCGCCGATGTCGTTCACGGCGTAGTGCGACACATCGGCCAGGCTGACGAAGAACTCCACCACATAGGCCTCTCCCGGGATGAGCGGTGCGGCGAGCGCATGCGTCACGTATTCATGGTCGTCATCCCCGGCCACGGTTACAGACTCCGTCTCATAGAAACAATAGAACCCCGCATACCCGTTGCCGCTGTGGGCCGCCTGGTAGCCGAATTCATTGTCGGGCACGCTCTCGCTGAAGGGCACCCCCAGGCAGGCATTGAGGTAGTCGCTGGTGCCGTTCGTGGGCCTCGACCATCCCACGGCGCGATCGATCTGGCTCACATAGTCCGGGCATTGGGTATAGGTCTCCAGGTCGCCGTTGGGCACCAGATTCTGTGTACGCAGCACGAGCGACATCAACAGCGAGCAGAGGAGCATGAGGCACCGCACACCGTTCAGATGCCCCGGAGTTCGGGAATGTTGCCTGCGCCGGGACGGTCAGTGGGAAGAACGAGGAACGGTTGATGCCTTACCAGATCCCCGGGAACAAGCGTGGAACACCCCTCATGCGCTCCGGATAGTCGGGGTGTCTCGCCGTGAGCCCACCTTCTTCGTAACGCACCTTCAACACGAGCACGACAACGCAAACGCCGAGGGCGACCCAGCGCGCAAGGCTTGGCGCACCGAACGAAACCGCCAGGCCGCAGAGGACCACCGCC
>JAGODO010000151.1 GCA_017998165.1 Flavobacteriales bacterium
TGTCGCCACCTGATGGCTCGGAAGAAAGACGCCCGCTGTTCGGCGCTTCATGCTGGCCAAGCCTCGGCCAGCAACGCGGGGCGCATCGGCATGCCGGTGAAGTATGGGAACTGGACCCGAAAGGTCCATGTTTCTTTGTCCCGTGCTCGCCGATCGTCTGCTGAAGCTCGTTACCTCCGTTTCACTGGATGGCATCACCCTGCCTGATGGCGTGCGGGTGCTGGACCCGTTGCGCGGCGACAACAGCCCGGAAGTAGAACGCATCGTTCATGACTTCCACCGCAAGTACTTTAGCGATGACCGACCGCGAAAGCTGATGCTCGGCATCAATCCCGGCCGGCTGGGTGCCGGTAGCACAGGACTCTGCTTCACCGACACGAAGCGTTGCGAGAGCGACCTCGGCATACCCGTCAACGGCTTCCGGACCCACGAACCGAGCAGCGACTTCTTCTACCGCGTAGTGCGGGCCATGGGCGGAGCGCAAGCCTTCTACGGTGATGTCTACGTGCAAGCAATCTGTCCGCTCGGCTTCACGAAGGCCGGACCGAAAGGCTCACCGGTGAACCTGAACTACTACGATGATCGCGTTTTGCAGGAAGCCATCACGCCGTTCGTAACGGCTTGGCTGAAGGAGCTTATCGCCACCGGCATGCGCACGGACCACGTCTTCTGCATCGGCACGGGGAAAAACCTCGCCTACCTCGAAGCGCTGAACGCCGAGCACCACTTCTTCGAGCACATTACGGCGCTGGAGCATCCGCGCTTCATTATGCAGTACAAGGCGAAGCATGTCGAAGCCTATGTCGGTAAGTACGCCGCCGCCCTGAGCGGCCGTTGACGGGCGAGCCTGTTCCTTGCCCATCTTGCGATCGCCGATCCGCAAACGCCCGCATGCCCATCACCCGCCTCTTCGACATCCTCGACCATCAACTGGCGCACACGCCGAAGGCGGACAGCATCGCCACGAAGGAGAACGGCGAATGGCGCAAATACAGCACCGCCGAGGTCTTGGAGACCAGTGAACTGCTGGCCTTGGGGTTATTGCTCCTGGGCATCAAGCCCGGTGACCGGGTGGCCATGGCCAGCGGCAACCGCAGCGAATGGTGTTTGGTGGACCAGGCGCTGCTCCGCATCGGAGCGATCAATGTGCCGCTCTATCCCACCAGTTCCTCGTCGGACTATGCCTACGTGCTGAAGCACAGTGGCGCGCGCATCTTCTTCGCGGGCGACAAGGACATCCTGGCCAAGGGGCTGGAGGCGATGAAGGATGCTCCGGACATCAAACATGTGTTCAGCTTCGATCGGCTGGACGGCACACGGCACTGGAGCGAGGTGACCGACCTCGGTGCGAACGGCGATCGTGCTGCGCTGCAGGCCTGCAAGGCGGCGGTGAAGGGCGGCGATCTGGCCAGCATCATCTACACCAGCGGCACCACCGGCAGGCCGAAGGGGGTGATGCTCACGCACGACAACATCCTCAGCAACGTGGAGGCCAGCTTCGAACGGCTGCCGGTGGACAGTGAGGCGCGGACGATCAGCTTCCTTCCGTTGTGCCACATCTATGAGCGGATGCTGATGTACCTCTACATGCGCACGGGTGTCAGCATCTACTTCCAGCCCACGTTGGACGACCTCGGCGACCGTATACGCGAGGTGAAGCCGCACGTCTTCACCGCCGTGCCGCGCCTGCTGGAGAAGATCTATGCGCGGATCATGGCCAAAGGCGAAGAGCTCACCGGCATCAAACGCACCCTCTTCTTCTGGGCGCTCGCGCTCGGTGAGCGTTATGACGTGAAAGGCCGGAGCTGGTGGTACGACGCGCAGCTCGCGCTGGCACGCAAGCTCATCTTCAGCAAGTGGCAGGCGGCGCTCGGCGGCAACGTGCGCTGCGTCGCCAGCGGAAGCAGCGCCCTGCAGGTGCGGTTGGCACGCATCTTCAATGCCGCCGGGATACCCTTGATGGAGGGATATGGCCTCACCGAGACCAGTCCGGTGGTGAGCGTGAACGATGCCCGTAACGACGGCCTGCGCTTCGGTACCGTGGGCAAGCCCATCCGTGACGTGCATGTGCGCATCGCCGCGGATGGCGAGATCCTGATCAAAGGCCCGAACGTGATGATCGGGTACTACAACGAACCGGAGATGACGGCCGAAGTGCTCTCCTCCGATGGCTGGTTCCATACGGGTGACATCGGTGAATTGACGGACGAGGGCTTTCTCCGCATCACCGACCGCAAGAAGGAGATGTTCAAGACCAGCGGTGGCAAGTACGTGGCCCCGCAACCGATCGAGAACAAGTTCAAGGCTTCGCGCCTGGTGGAACAGGTGATGGTGATCGGCGAGTACCGCAAGTTCCCGGCGGCGCTCATCGTGCCCAACTTCGAGGCCCTGAAAGAGCTGTGCGCCCAACGGGATATCCCGTTCACCTCGCGCGAGGCGGCGGTGAAGGACAAGCGGGTGGTCGACCTCTTTGACGCGGTGGTCGATGCGGCCAATGATGGCCTCGGTCATTGGGAACAGATCAAGCGCATCGCGCTGCTCCCCAAGGAATTCACCATCGAAGCGGGTGAGCTCACGCCCAAACTGTCCCTGCGCCGAAAGACCATCCTGGCCAACAACACGGCCATCGCCGAGGAACTGTACGGGGCATCGTAGGACGTGCGCCCACCGACCGGTCAACGCAACGGCCGGACGGCCTGCCCCTCTACATTAGCGCGGCTTAAACAGAACATGATGCGTGTCTTACTTCCGCTGCTCGCGGGCCTGGTCCTGCTCCTCTCCGCCTGCAAGAAGGAACCCGGCGAGGGCGGGAAGTCCGAAGTGCGCGGCTACGTGTACGAACAGGCCTTCAATGATGGAACCTGCCAGCCGATCGGAACGGCCTTCCCGGTGATCGATGCCCGCGTGTACATCATGTACGGCGATCACGATTTCTACGATGACGACGTGCGCACTGGACCCGATGGTCTTTTCGCGTTCAGTTGGCTGCGTGAGGGTGATTATCGCATCTATGCTGTGAGCGAATGCCGGGCCAACTGCGAAACCGGTTGCATGGGTGAACAGAAAGCGGTCTTCGCCTCGGCAAGCGTCGATGGCAAGGATGAGGTCACCAACCTCGGTATCCTCACCGTGAAGAATTATTGATGTCCCTGGTCCGCCGTTTTCCGCCTCTGCTGGCCGCGCTGCTGCTGATGGTCGCAGCGCGCGCCCAAGAGAAGCCGCTGCACCTCCCTTCCTCTGACGCGGAACTCTGGCTCAGCGGCGCGGTGGAGCTGCGTTTTGATGAGGGCGCGAAGAAAAAAATGAAGAAGGCCAAGGACGGCAAACTCTCCGGTGAGGACCTGGAAAAGGCGGAGCAGAAGGCCGCGAAGGCGAAACGATCCTTCAAGAACCGTTTCCGGCTCAGTGGGGAACTCGGCTACCGCGGCAACGAGAACCTCACGAGCAGCAAGCTCTTCTACACGGTCGTCGGCGCGCGCTACCGCCTGCACAAGTACGCACGGCTCACGCTCGAGCACCGCTACAACTTCCGCGACAAGTACACGAACAATACCCATCGCGTCGACGTGCAACTGGACAGCGAGAAGGACTTCGGCAAGCTCACGCTCGGCTACAGGGGCGTGTTCCAGCACGAGTTCACCCTGCCCATCCGCTACCGCGACATCCTCCGCCACCGCGTCCAGCTTTCGGCCCGCATCAAGGACTTCCCGCTCGATCCGTACATCTCGGCCGAGACCTTCACGACGTTCCACTACACGGGCAACAAGCTCATCAGCATCCGCTACGGCCTGGGTGCGGAATGGGCGCTCAGCAACGACCACATGTTGGACCTGAGCCTACGCTACGACCGGGAACAGAACATCCCCGACATGCAGTACCGCTGGATCTTCGGCGTGGCGTATGAATTCAAATGGAGAAAGTAACAAGTGATAAGTGGAAAGTAGAAAGTGGCCATGTTCAAGGATTCCACTTTCTACTTGTCACTTATGACTTATCACTCGCATGAAACCGATCCTTGTCCGCCTCCTGCTCTTCCTGGTCGTCTTCGGCGTCGGTGTGGGCATCGCGTACCGGATGTTGAAGCCGAGCGGAGACCTGCCCGTGTACACCCCGGCCCAGCTGAACCCCTTGGTGGTGGATCCCTCCTTGCGGAAGTCGACGGCCGAGCATCACATCCTTGATTTCAGCCTCACCGATCAGAAAGGCCGGACCGTTTCCCTCGCCGACGTGAAGGGCAAGGTGATCCTCACCGATTTCTTCTTCACCACCTGCGGCAACATCTGCCCGAGGATGTCGACACAGCTGGAGCGCGTGCAGGCGGCCTACAAGGATGAACCGCGCTTCGTGATCCTCTCGCACTCCGTAACGCCCGAGATCGACAGTGTGCCCGCACTGGACAAGTACGCTGACCTGCACGGTGCTGACCCCGAACACTGGCGTTTCCTCACCGGCGACCGCCGTCAGATCTACATGCTCGCGCGGAAAAGCTGGTTCGCAGTAAAGGATACCGGTGACGGCGGGCCCAACGATTTCGTGCATACCGAGAACCTGATCCTCGCCGACACGCTTGGCAGGTTGCGCGGTTTCTATGACGGCACAAAGCCCGAGGACGTGGACCGCGCCATCGAGGATATCGGGAAGCTGCTCGGGGACTGAGCGCGCACCGCGCTTTGGTGGTATGGCCGTGCCCTGCTACATTGGTCGCACTCCCCTGCCGTTGAGGTTCTGCTCCGGCTTCAGCACAGGGTGGCTTCGTTATGAAGACCACTCGTGTATACATATCCTTCGGTAACACACGCCTTTCACCGGCCCCGGCAATGGCTCAGTGACCTGAGCGAAAACCACAACGCATGAATACCACCCCCAACGTGTTCATCATGAGCAGCAGCCACGGTCTGGCGCTGGCCAAAGCGCTGGCTTCCGTCCTTGGTCGCGGAAAGCGGATGGACGTGAAGACCTGGAGTGACCCGGGGCAATTCCGGACGGGCGACTCCTTCATCGACACGCTGCGACGAACGACCATCCAATATGACTTCGGCATCTGTGTGATGACACCGGACGATGCGACGGTGGTGCGCAATGAACGCGTGCGGGAACCCCGGGACAACGTCCTCTTCGAGTTCGGTCTTTTCATGGGCGCGCGCGGGATCAGGCGGGCGTTCCCGCTGGTCGTCCAAGTGGGCCGCAAGAAGGCCGCGATACCTTCGGACATGAAGGGCGTGAGCCACCTCACATTGAAGCTGGACCGATTGAAGGGGCTCTCAGCCTACGAACTCCGACCGCAGGTGGAAGCACTCGGCCGCGAACTCGCCGATCGGATGTTGGACCTCTATGAGCAACCTGAAATAACCATCCTTCCCAGCACGGGTCTGGCCATCGGATACTTCCACAACTTCATTCTCCCCGTTTTCGGAAGCCTGGTGGAGAAGCGCTATGTCGATCTGCATGCGTCCGGCGGCAAGTCCAAGCGCCGGATCAACGTGGATGTCCACCAAGCTCGCATGGTCATCTGCATCCCGAGCGACCTGAAGGATGCCACCAAAGAGAGTTGGGCCGCCAAGTGCAGGTCGCTACGGCTCGGAACCGCTGAGGTCGATCCGCCCGCCAAGTATCCCCGCGCCTATCCCTTCCGCATCCAACGCGCCAGGAGGGGCCAAGCGCTGACCATCTACGATAGCCCGACCACCCTTCTCGCCACGCGCCACTCCGTGAACCGCTTGCTGAAGGGGACCGGAGCCACGATCCGTGATACTGTGCAAGCCGAAGAGAAAGAGGTACACAACTTCCGGAAGACGATCGAAGCGTTGCTGCGCGACCCCGACAACGACAGCTTCTCCAGGCAGGTGAGTTTCATCAGCTGGGATGACTTGTCATGAACATCCGCTTTTGAAAGGGCGCTGCGACCAACGAGGCGGTGGACTGATCTCCAGTATCGGGCGATCGCAGGGCCATTTGGAGGATATTCGCAGGTGTCGTTTCTGACCCATCCACTTTCGCCGAAGTTCCGGCGGATACCATGCGCCCCCACCTCACGTTCCGCCTCGGCTTCGCCGGGAACATCACATTGCCCGATGGAACCAAAGCCCACCGAGCGGCTCTCGATGCCATTCTGGTCGCCACAGCCGGGCATCTGGCAGCGATCGCGAAAGGCACCGGCAATAAGGGAACGAGCACCTTCCATGTGTCGGACTATTACGAGAAGAACTCCACGACGATCAGATTGGTCACCGGGCTCGCAGAAGGTGGTGATACCGAAGCATATGAAGCACTGAAGCGTTTGGCCGTTCCGCAGGTGGCAAAAGAACTCGCCGCGGTGCTCGGGTGCGACGTGCTGAACTACCACGACAGCCGATCGGCAGCGCACCAACCGGCATTCCGTGAGCAGTTGGGCGAATGCGCTTATGTGCAGGTATTGGACGGGGCATACGTGGCCGGTGATGGGGGCAAGGCACAACGGGCGCGGCTTTACCGGGCCCAGGCGGACGTGCTGCTCCGGCATGCGGACATCCTGCTGGCGCTGGCCGATCCCGAGACCGATGGCAAGGCGGGCGGTACGGTGGAAACGGTACGCAAGGCGCTGGCCTTCGAGCTGCCCGTGATCTTCATCCATGTGAAGACCGGGGAGATCGCCTTGATAGAGCCGGGCAAGGACCTCACCGCCGTGCTTACGGATCCGCAAGCGTGGCAGCCTTCAACCGGTGGCCTGTGGCGGTCCGCGTTGGAACGCTGGATCACCACCATCGTGGCCGATCCGGACGCGGGCCTGCCTGTTCCCGGTCACAGCGAAGGCCGGTCCGACAAGCGCGCGGAAGAGAGCCGGCGCTTTCTGACCGAGTACTTCAACCCCACCGGGCCGTTCAGGACCAAGGCGGACGGCACCCGTCGCGCGACCGGTCACGAGCGGGTATGGAACCGCTTCGCGGCGCGGTTCGACAAGGGTCCGAAACCAGGGGCCGATCCTCCGCTTGCACCGCTGAGCGATTACCGGCGGCGCGCGACGGCGCTCAACTATCATTACTCAGGGCTCTACCGCGGCGCATTCGTCCTGAACTATACGCTCGCCGTGCTGGCCGTGTTCTGCGCGGCGCTGAGCCTGGTGATCATCGGCAAGCAGAAGCACACGTCACTGGGTGAAACGGTGTCGCATGTGGTCGCCGTGACGGGTGCGGAACACCCAGCGAACGCGACCGCAGCGCCCCCGTTCCCGATGGCGCTGGCCGTGCTCGGGGCCATCAAATTGGTCTGCCTGCTTTTCATCTACATCAACACGCACCGCGCCAAGCACGGGAAATGGAACGAGCGCGCGGTGGACTACCGCTACCTCGCCGAGCGGCTGCGCACGATGCTCTACCTGCCGCGCCTGGGAAGCTTCCAGCCCCCGGCCGCATCCCCACCCCAGTATGCCAGCCGGGTGGTGCGCCAGAGCGCGGTGGATTGGCTGTTCGAGGCCATCACCCGCTCGGTCTCTCCCGCAGCGCTGGCCACACCGACGGTGGTGCAACTCCATGGCAACACGCTCACGGTCCCGCTCATCACCATCGATGCGCAGCAGGAATTGACCGTGGTGAAAGACCACTGGATCAAGAACCAGGTCGCCTATCACGACCGCAACGCGGGCCAGATGTCGGCCATGGACCGCTTCCTGGACAAATGGGGCGGTCGCCTGAACAAAGGCGTGATCAGCCTCGTGGTGCTGGATATGCTCGTGCTGCTGCTGATGGCCTTGGACGATCACGGCCTGCTCGGTGGCCAACTGGCGAGCGTTGTACACGGGCTGCACCACTACGCGCACTGGCTCGTGTTCGGCGCTGCGGTGATCCCGGCCGCCGTGGCGAGCATGAACGGCATCCGCTTCCAGAGCGAGTGCCAACGCCTGGCCGAAAGATCGGCCGTGGTGCGCGTGGTGCTGGCAGGGCACAGCGCGCAACCGTCCGGCCGCCAAAAAGAAGCCGAGGACCTGCTGGCAGCGATCCGCAGCGGCCAGGGCTCGTCCTCCAACCCGGGCTCCTGGAACGCGGACGTATTGCGACTGGGCGAAGCCGTGGCCAACGACCTGGTGCAGGAAGTGGCGGAATGGAGCGTGTTGTACGCCAAAGAGATCGCGGAGCCGTAAGCACTTCGGATCGTTCGGCTGATCATCTTCGCCTGATCATCCCACGTTCGCCCGGAAAACGATGATGTTGAAACGCCTCCTCCTCCTCGCCCTCGTCATCACGGC
>JAGODO010000152.1 GCA_017998165.1 Flavobacteriales bacterium
CCAGCGTGCAGAGCGAGTCGAGCATGTAGCTCAGCTTCTCGTCCGTGAGGGCTTCCTCGTCGTCGATCAACTTCTGGTCGCCGTAGACCACGACGGCCTCCACCACCTCACCGGACTGCGCCCGGACACCACAGAACGCCAAAGCGAACAGCAATGTCCAAAGACCCTGAAACAGGCCCCCATGGCTGGTCCGTTCGCTGATCATGCGCGTTCCTACGGGAAAAAGGGCGGGGAAGATATCCGCCGACCCGATCCTCGGGTCATGATCCGGTCAATCCCGGCCGGTAGCCGACGAAACGTCCTCTGGCATGGCACCGGTGCCTGCTGTCCAGCGGCTGGCGGCATCCACTTCCTTGTCCGCGCCATTGCTGACAAAGGTGTTCTGGTAGACCACCGCGCTTCCCCCGTCCTGGCCCTCTTTGAGCCGTTTCAGGGCGATGCCGACCGCATTCCCGGAGAAGGTGCAACCATCAGCTGCGACTTCCGCCCCATTGGTGGCCTGGACGGCCGTGTTGTTCCCGCTGAACACACAGCGCTTCAAGGCCGCCCGGCTCCGCATGGACAGGTCGATCCCAGTGGAACCGAACTTGGTGAAGCCGCAATCCGTGGCGGAGATCTTCGCACCATTGCCTTTGATGCCTTGGGCCGTTCCCTCACCCAAGAAGGAGCATTTCGTGAAGGTGCAGGCCGCGAAGGAGGCGTCCACCAACGCCGAGGGACCACTCCCAAGTACGGTCTCTTCCATCTTCAGCGACCCGCGCAACACCGCTATGGCCGCCTCGCCTTTCGCATCGGTGATGACGCTCTTGGTGATGGAAACGTCACAACCTTGGAAACCGAGCATCGCCTTGAGCAGACCCTCGTCCGTCATGGACGCCCCGCCCCCGCTCATCTTCAACCCGGTGATCACGCAGCGCGTCTCCCCGCTTCCCTTCACCTGTATGCCCGCCCAAGCCGCACCATCGTCCGTGGGGCGGACAAAAACAGGGTTGAGACCCGTACCGCGCATATGCAAGGAGCCGTGTACGACGAGGCCGCTGCCCGGGGCCATGTTCAAACGAGCACCCTTCTCCAGAACGACGCCGTAACCGGCTGGTACCGTGATCACATGATCGATCAAGTGCTTTGCCCGCGGGAACCGGATCGTATCGCCCACGAGGTATTTGCGCAACAACGGATCGAGGTCGCCGCGGGCCACCTGCGTTCCTCCGTCCGCCGCCTTCTGCATGGGCGCCCCGACTTCGAGTTCAGGGTGGAAAAGCCTGCGCAGGAACTCCGCACGCTCATGCACGAGTTGCGCCCGCACATAGCCGATGCGCGTGTCTCCGACGAATGCTGAGGCGTTCCGCGCATCGATCTCCGCCAGCCGGGCGGTCAGGTCAGCGCTGTCCTGGCGCATGGTTGCTGCCAAGACCCGTATCTTCTCTTGAGCATCGTTGGTACCGAGGTACTGCTCCACCGCCTGTCTTCCCTGATCGGAAACAGCAGCTTGGATGGAGGCGCTCGCCCCGAAGGCAGGCTCGTACCGGCCGTTGGCGGGATCGAACCAGGCCATCGGCCGTGCATCCCCGTTCCGTGCAGCGGACATCACCAAAGCCCAAACCGCTGCTGCGTTCCTGTTGATCCGTCCAAGGTCTCCTTCCCCAAGTCCGTGCAAGGACCGAGCAGCTTCCTGTGCTACCAGCCCGTTCTCTTTCGCTGATGAACTGTCGACGAGGAGCGAGCCGGGAGATCCATGCGCATCCACGAAGCGCTGATCGATGGCTTCCTGCACGAGGAACAGCCCTTCGTCATCGCCACACGAGCCGAGCTTCACCACGCGTGTCTTGCCGCTCGGCATCCCATACGCATGTGCTACCTCGGCCGCATACAACACGCGGATCGAGGACATGTCCGCAGGTGAAAGGCGCACGGCATGTTGATCATCCAAGGTTCTCGAACCGCTGAAAACAAGGATGGGATCATCACCCGCGCGGGAAAACGTGACGGTATCCACTCTGTCCTTGGTCGTCAACCGGCGCACGGAACCATCGCCGTCGGAACAAGGGCCGTCGGTATCAAGGTCGAATCGCTCCACTTCCACCTCGGCCATAGTGTCCGGGCGCTGATCGAACCAGTGCTGGTAGGCGTGGACCTCATCCGCGGTGATCCCCATCGGCCAGCGGGCCGTCATGCTTTCATAAGGGATCAACGAGAACACACCGAAGAGGGCCAGCAATGGCAGGCCCAGGCCCGTGAGCAGGGCCACCGGCGTGGATCCCTTCTTGCGCTTGGACCTCATTTCACAGCGGTGCGACTCAGCAGCAGCATGATGAAGGCCGCGATGAACAGTACGAGCGCGCTCAGGTTCAATCCGAAGCCGAGCAACAGGGCCAGCATGATCACGATGAGCACCGGCGCGCGCGTTCCGCTCTTGGAGATGAACAGCCCCGCCACTGCGAGGCCAGCGGCGATGATGACGGCGTTCCAGCGGTCCAGGATGAAATGCCGCGCGATCATCAGCATGGCGAACGAGGCGATGAACATCGGCACGCTCAGCGCCGGACCACGGTCCACCGGGCGCAACCTGCGGTTCGCAAGCCACGAAAGGATCAATGATCCGAGCAACAATAGCAGGAAATAGACGGCCAACTGCCCCCAGCCTTGGGACAAGGAACCCAACAGACGGTCGGTCTGTGCATGCATCGGCGCAAGGTGCGCCGGTGGCCGGTCCCTTTTGGAAGACCCTTGCGCTACTTCGCCAACAGGTCGCCGTGCATAGCGTGCTTCAGCACACCTATCGTTGGAGGGATCGCGCGAGCCAAGTCGCCCGCAACGGGCTGCGGAAACGCGCCTGCAAGTCGCCGCATGTGCTCACCAGGTCGTCATAGACCGGCGTATCGGCATTGAGTTCACCACTCCTGATCAATCCTTCCACATCGGGTACTCGGCAGGCCTGGATCCCGCTGGCCGCCTCGTACAGCACGACCATGCGATCGGTCAGGTTCAGCGACAGGTCGCGCTCCAGTTCCTGAACGAGCCGCACGCTCTTATCGATGCTGCACCCGCTGGCCATGGCCTGCTGCTCATCCACGGCGATCACCACGAAATGATCGTGCAGCACGTCCACGCAGGCATCGAGCGCGGCCCCGTGTGCGGCCCACCCATTGGTGAAGGCCAGTCCGCGTTCCAGGATCGCCTGGCGTTCCTGGGGTGTAAAAGGCTTCGCGCTCTTGTACACCCACACGCGGGCGTGGGCAGGCATGGTGTCGATCGTGCGGGGAAATACGGCTGGTTCCATTTCACAAAGGTTGGCACAGAACCGTTCAGCCCGTGACCATCGGCGCAAAGGGACGGATAGTTTGGCGGCCTATTCACCACACCATGAAGTCGAGCTCCGCCGCCGTCGCGTTCTTCTTGACCCTTTCCCTCGCCGCCCAGACCGATCCGCTCTGGCTGCGCAATGCGGCCATCAGCCCCGATGGGCAGACCATCGCATTCTGTTACCAAGGAGACATCTGGCGCGTGCCGGCCGCAGGAGGTGAGGCGCTGCCGCTCACCACGAACGAGGCGTACGATCATACGCCCGTCTGGAGCCATGACGGCAAACAGATCGCCTTCACGAGTGCGCGGCACGGCAACTACGACGTGTTCGTGATGTCCGCCAATGGCGGGGCTCCCACCCGGCTGACGTTCCACGGCAACCACGAAACGGCAGCGGACTTCTCGGCGGACAACAGCCAGGTGATCTTCTACGGCACCCGGCAGGACGATGTGAAGAACCAACAGTTCCCCGTAGGTGGGCTGGGCGAACTCTACACCGTTCCCGCGAAAGGCGGCCGTCCGATGCAGGTGAGCACCATCGCCATGCAGGCCGCCCGATACAACCCGGCCGGCACGCTCATCGCCTACCACGACCGCAAGGGCTACGAGGACAACTACCGCAAGCACCATACTTCCTCCGTTACGCGCGACATCTGGAGCTACAACCCGTCGACCAAGGAGTACAAACAGCTCACGAGCTTCTCCGGTGAGGACCGCAACCCGGTCTGGAGCAAGGACGGGAGCACGCTCTACTACCTCTCCGAGGAAAAGGGCAGCTACAACGTACACAAGATGCCTGCGGCTGGTGGTGCGAGCACGCAGGTGAGCCGCTTCACCGATCACCCGGTACGCTACCTCACCATCAGCGATGGCGGGGTGCTGTGCTTCAGCTACCGCGGCGAACTGTACACGATGACCGACGGCAGCGAACCGAAGAAGGTCGCGATCCGCATCAATACCGATGGCCGCTACCTGCCCGAGCGGACGATCAACGTGAACAACGCGGACGAGTATGATGTGAGCAGCAATGGCAAGGAGGCGGTCTTCGTCCATCGCGGTGAGGTCTTCGTGACCTCCGTGGCGGAAGGCACCACGCGCCGGATCACCAACACGCCGGAGCAGGAGCGCAGCGCCAGCTTCAGCCCCGATGGCCGCACCATCCTTTATGCCACCGAGCGCAACGGCAGCTGGGACCTCTACACGACCAGCCTTACCCGCAAGGAAGAGAAGTACTTCTTCAATGCGACGGTACTGAAGGAGGAGGCTTTGCTGAACACGCCCGCGGAAGAATTCCAGTGCGCCTACTCACCCGACGGCAAGGAGGTGGCCTACCTCGAAGAGCGCACAACGCTGAAGGTCCTGAACCTCGCCTCGAAGCAGACCCGCATCATCGTGCCCGGCAACAAGAACTACAGCTACGCCGATGGCGACCAGTGGTACGACTGGAGCCCGGACAGCAAATGGTTCGCGGTCACCTTCCTGCACGATGAGCAGTGGATCAACCAAGTGGGCATCGTGAGTGCAGAGGGTGGCAAGGAGATCATCGACCTCACCAAAAGCGGCTACGGTGGCGGCGGCCCGCGCTGGGCCATGGACGGCAAGGCGATCATCTACTTCAGCGACCGCGACGGCATGAAGAACCACGCGAGTTGGGGCGGGCAGGCCGATGCCTACGCCATCTTCCTCACCCAGGAAGCCTTCGACAAGTACAAGATGACCAAGGAGGAGGCCGCACTCGCCAAGGAGGACGAGGACAAGAAGAAGGACGGCGACGACAAGAAGGACGGTGATGCGAAGGACAAGAAGAAGGAGGACGACAAGAAGAAGGAAGAGGAGAAGGACAAGAAGGTGGAGCCGATCAAGATCGAGCTCGCCGGGATGGAAGACCGCAAGGTGCGCCTCACGCCCAACTCCAGCGACCTCAGCGGGGCCGTGCTCAGCAAGGATGGTGAAAAGGTGTACTACCTCGCCCACTTCGAGAAAGGCTACGACCTCTGGCAATTCGAGGTGCGGACGCGCGAGACCAAGATCCTGAACAAGATGGGCGACGGCTTCGCGGGTGGCCTGATCATGGACAAGGACGGAAAGAACCTGTTCTACATGAACAAAGGATCCATCAACCGCTACGACCTGGAGAAGAACGAGAACAAGGGTGTCGGCATCAACGGCGAGATGCTGCTGAACGAGACAGCTGAGCGCGCCTACCTCTTCGAGCACATCTGGCGGCAGGTGAAGAAGAAGTTCTACCGCGTGGACATGCAGGGCGTGGACTGGGACAAGTACAAGGCCGAGTACCAGCGCTACCTCCCCTACATCAACAACAACTTCGACATGGCCGAGCTGTGCAGCGAGATGCTCGGCGAACTCAATGCCTCACACACCGGCGCTGGCTTCGGCTACGAACCGCAGAACGGCGATGAGACCGCCACGCTCGGCTGCTACTATGCGAACGAGGCCGGGCCCGGCCTGCGCATCGTGGAGATCATGCCCAAGAGCCCGCTGATCAAGCAGGGAACCAAGGTGAAGGCCGGCCATGTGATCGAGAAGATCGACGGCACAGAGATCACCGCCGACATGGACCCGGCAAAGCTCTTCAACCGCAAAGGCAACAAGCCGATGCTGCTGAGCATGTTCGATCCGAAGACGAACACGCGCTGGGAGGAAAGCGTGAAACCGCTGGGCGAAGGCGGTGACCACGAACTGCTTTACCACCGTTGGGTGGAACGATGCCGTCACTTGGTGGACAGCCTCAGCGGTGGCAAGCTCGGCTACGTGCACGTAGAAGGCATGGACGACGGCAGCTACCGCACGGTCTATGAGGAAGCCCTCGGCCGCTACCACAACAAGGAGGGACTGGTCGTGGACACGCGCTTCAACGGTGGCGGCTGGCTGCACGACGACCTCGCGACCTTCCTCAGCGGCAAGACCTACATGACCTTCCTGCCGCGCGGGCAGAAGCTCGGCACGGAGCCACACTTCAAATACCAGAAGAAGAGCTGCGTGGTGATGAGCGAGAGCAACTACAGCGACGCGCACATGTTCCCCGTGACCTACCGCGCGCTCGGCATCGGCAAGCTGGTGGGCATGCCCGTGCCCGGCACCGGCACCGCCGTGTGGTGGGAAGGCTTGCAGAACGGCATGTGGTTCGGCATCCCGATGGTGGGCATGGTGGACAACAGCGGCAACTACCTGGAGAACCAGCAGTTGGAACCGGACGTGAAGCAGACGCTGGATCCGGGCGCGGTGAGCCAGGGCCGCGACCAGCAGTTGGAGGCGGCGGTGAAAGCCTTGCTGGCACAGTAACACGCACATGGCGTATGCAGAAGGCCTCGATCGTTGATCGAGGCCTTCTGCATTTCGCTGGTCAGGCGGTCACAGCTCCCCCGCCTCCGCGATCAGCTCCGCCACGTCCTTCACCTGCACCTCTCCTTCCTTGTTGAAGTGCTTCACGCCGTCGGTGAGCATGGTGTTGCAGAACGGGCAACCTGCCGCGATCACGTCAGGTGATGCGGCCAACGCTTCCTCGCTGCGTTCGATGTTCACCTCCTTCTTGCCGGGCTCGGCTTCCTTGAACATCTGCGCGCCGCCCGCACCACAGCACAAACCGTTCTGCTTGCTGCGCTTCAGCTCCACCAACGCGGCATCGAGCTTCAGCAGCACTTCACGCGGGGCCTCGTACTCGCCGTTGCCACGCCCGAGGTAGCACGGGTCGTGGAAGGTGATGCGCTTGCCTTTGAAGCTGCCGCCTTCCACCTTGATGCGGCCCTCCTTCATCAGCGCGTTGATGAACTGCGTGTGATGCAGCACCTCATAGCTGCCACCGAGCACGGGATACTCGTTCCTCAGCGTGTTGAAGCAATGCGGGCAGGCGGTGACGATGCGCTTTACACCATAGCCGTTCATGACCATGATGTTGTTCTGCGCCTGCATCTGGAAGACGAACTCGTTCCCGGCGCGACGTGCGGGATCCCCGGTGCAACTCTCTTCCGTTCCCAGCACGGCGAACTTGACCTTCGCAGCGTTGAGGATGCGCACGAAGGCCTTGGTGATCTTCCGGGCACGGTCATCGAACGAACCGGCGCAGCCTACCCAGAACAACACTTCGGGGGTGTCGCCGCTGGCCAGCATCTCGGCCATCGTTGGGATGCGGAGGTCGTTCATGCTCGGGGTGTCGGGTGTCGGTTGTCCGTTGTCGGTTGTCTGTCTGCCGTTGCTGATCGATCATTCCATCACGCCTGACAACCGACAACGGACAACTGACAACAGTTCATCATTCGAATACCTGCACAGTAGCGCTGCGTTCCACCAGATCGGTGAAATGCCCTTCGTAACGCGTGGCCCGCACCTCGCGGTCATCGATCCAATGGTAGTTGCCGCCGCGCGGCTTGCCCATCAGCATGCCGTGGTATTTGAAGCCGTGCTTCTTCAACCACGTCTCGGTCACGGCGCGGTGCTCCTCAGTGCGACTGGTGAAGAAGGTGATGATGTGGCCTTGGTCGTACCACAGGTTCAGCTTCTCCAGCGCTTCAGGGAACACCTCGGCATCGGCCATGCGCCACGGCTCCTCGTTGGGGATGTCGTCGCAGATGGTGCCATCGATGTCGATGAGGAAGTTCTTCATCCCCGGCGGCAGCTTCGGGCTCACCTTCTTGCCGTTCTCGGTGGTTTCGATCAGGGTTGGCTTCTTCATCGGGTTCGTTGTTGGGGCGCGACATGTCGCGCCCGTGCGGATATCAGGCAGGGTCCGCCCATTTCATTCTATCGGCCTGGCTCATTTGCCAGGGCGCGCCGTTGTTCTCCACGTTCGTGAGCATGTTCGCCAAGGCCGGTCGCGTCTTGCTTTCTTCCATCACCAGGTAGCGCCGCATATCGACGATGATGCCGACCGGAT
>JAGODO010000153.1 GCA_017998165.1 Flavobacteriales bacterium
TTGTTCTGTTGCTTCTGGTAGGCCTGCTGGATCCGCTCGATGTCCGCCTCACTGAGCTTGGGCAGCTTGTCCTTCTTCCCGAAGATACTGAGGTAACGGTTCGGATTCACCCGCAGGTCCTCCAGCAGCAGATCCAGGTCCTTGGTGGCCTTGTTCAGGTTCACGTACAGACTGTCGTCCTTGACCAGTTTCCCCAAGGTGCCCTGGCCCTCGTTGATCTTCGTCATCGCCTGCTTCAACTGGTCGCTGGTGGAGGTGAGGTTCGCCATGATCTTCTCCAGGCGGCCGTCACCCAGCGAAGCCGTGAGCGAATCCACATTGGCGAAGATCCGGTTCAGCTCATCGCCGTTCTGGGCCAGCGTGGTACTCACCTTCTGCAGGTTGTCGAGGGTGGTCTTGATGGTGTTCGTCTCCGCATCGAGCAAAGCGTTCAATCGGCGGGTGGTGCCGTCCACGTTCTCCAGGATGTGCCGCAAGCTCACGATGCTCGAATCCAGGTCCCCCACCGCCCTTTCGTTCAGCAGGAGCTGCACGGCGTTCAGCACACTGTCGATGTTGTTCAACATGCCCTCGGCCTTGCGTTTGATAGGATCGAGCTGCTGGTTCACGCTTTCCGTGAGGCTCGCCTGCGTGCCGCTCTTCAGCGTGTCGCCGCGCGTGGCGGGCGGGCCCGGCTTCACCACGAGCTGGATGGCCCGCGTGAAGAGGTCACTGCTGTAGATCTCCGCCCGGGTGCTGTCGGTGATCAACAGTCGGTCATCATTTATCTGGAAGGCCACGGCCACCAGACCGCTGCCGCCGGGTATCAGCTCCGTGCCGGTCACCTGCCCCACTTTCATCCCGTGGTAGAGCACGGGGCTGGCGTCGTTGATGCCGCTCACATCGGCATACCGAGCATAATAGACGTTGCGGCCCTGCAGCACGTCCAGCCCCTTCAGGTAGTTGATGCCGTAATAGAGGACCACGAGCGCCCCGATCATCATCAGGGCAATGGTGTACTCTCGTTTGATCTTCGGCACCGGCGCGGGGTTCAGGGGTCGCGGGCCAAGGTAACGGCTTGCTGAAGATCGATCCGCTGGCCGTCCTTGAAAGCGACGATGAAGCAACTGTCGAACCCCTTCTCCCGACAGGTCTTCTGTACGGCCCGTGCCGCCTCCAGCGTGCGCTCGTCACCCACCGTGTACTTCCACAGGTCACTGCCCTTCATCTCCTCCACTCCCTCCATGCCATTGAAGTTCTTCGGCTTGGGATCGATGCGCTTGCCGCTCGTGGCGATCTGCACCTTGAAGCGGATACCGCTGTCCTTGGGCGCGGGTTCCGGTGTGTCCACCCGTGTGGTGTCCGGCTCGGCCTGCTCCGGCGGGCTCATACTCACGTCCTTCCCCTCGATCGTGCCCTTGTAATCCTTGAAGGCGCGGTAGATCGCGCTGGCCATGAAATCCTGCCCTTTCGCGCCTTGCAGGAAGTCCTCCTCGTCAGCGTTGCTCAAGAACCCCAGTTCGATCAGGATCGCCGGCATCGTCGTGTAGCTGATGACGAGGAAGCCCGCCTGTTTCACGCCGCGGTCGGAACGGCCCACGCGGTCCTTGAATTGTTTCTGAACGGCCGCGCTCAGGGTCGCGCTCTGGTCCATGAACGCGTTCTGCCGCAGGCTCAGGGCGATCATGCTCTCCGGATCCTTCGGATCATAGCCCTCGTATTTGAGCGCATGGCCATCCTCCAACAGGATCGACGCGTTCTCCTTCATGGCCGTGCGCATGTTCGCCTCGGTCTTGTGCAACCCCATGAAATAGGTCTCCGTGCCATGCGGATCGGCCTTCTCGTTGGCATTGCAGTGGATGGAGATGAACACGTCCGCCTTCGCACGATTGGCGATCTCGCAGCGTTCCTTCAACTCGATGAAGCGGTCGTCCTCGCGCGTGTACACCACCTTCACGTCCGGGAAGTTCTCCTTGATGTACTTCCCAACGAGCTTGGTCACGTTCAGCGCGACGTGCTTCTCCGTGCTCTTGAAGCGGCCCGTACCCAGGTTACCGGGGTCTTTTCCCCCGTGGCCCGCATCCAGACACACCACGTCGATGCGGTTCGGATCGGCGGCCGACTGTGGCAAGGTCTGTGCGGACGCGCCCAGCACCGCCAGCAGTACCGCCGTCCATCTTCCCGCCCGTGTGATCCCGACCATCCGTATCGCCCTGATGCGCTGCGCTACTTTCGGCGGCCCCATGAGCCAGCCGCTGTGCCCCGCCGCATCGTCGCGCGAAAGTAGATGGGGGCGCTCCGATGGCTCCGCCGCGCCCATCGCGGTTTTCATCACGTTCCTGTTGACAGTCTGCATGGGGTCGGATCTTGACGCGCAAGCCCTGAAGGAACAGGTGACCTATTCGGCCCGGGACAGCATGCGCTATGATGTGGCCAACCAAACCGTGTACCTCTTCGGTGCGGCCATCGTTACCTACGAGGGCCTGGAACTCACCGCAGCGCGCATCGTGCTCGATATGAAGAACGAAACCACCTGCGCTTTTGGTGCACCGGACAGCACCGGGCAGATCGCGGGCAGACCCGAATTCAAGCAGGGCGGCAAGACCATCAACGCCGACAGCCTGTGCTACAACTTCCGCACGAAGAAGGGCTTGATCCAGGAAGTACGCACTACGGAAGACCAACTGTACGTGGTCGCGCACACCAGCAAGCGGCAACCGAACGAGGAGGTCCACAGCCGCGGCGGCATGCTCACCACCTGCGATCGGCCCCGTCCGCATTATCACTTCGCGGTGAGCCGCATGATGGTGATCCCCGACGACAAGATCGTGACCGGGCCCACGATCATGAAGGTGGGCCGGGTACCCACACCGCTGGCCCTGCCGTTCGGGCTCTTCCCCAACCACCACAACGGCGCGGCCGGCGTGCTCATCCCCACCTACGGCCGCAGTGACGCGCTGGGCTACTTCCTGCTGAACGGAGGGTACTATTTCCCCATCAATGACCATGTGGACGCACAGCTCACGGGCGACATCTACAGCCGCGGATCATGGAGCCTGCGGGGCCTGAGCCGCTACAAGTCCCGCTACCATTACAGCGGTTCCGTGGACCTCAGCCGCACCGTGCTCCTCAGCAGCGTACCCGAGTATCCGGACTTCAGCAAGCAGGTCAACTTCTTCGTCCGCTGGAACCATCTCCTGGACCCCAAGGCCAGCCTCACCGACCGCTTCACGGCCAGCGTGAACATGGGATCGAGCAGCAATTTCACGAACTCCTTCAACAGCAGTACGAGCGATTTCCTTACCAACACCTTCCAGAGCAACGTGCAATGGAACCACCTCTGGAGCGGCAAGCCCTACAACCTCTCCGTGGGCATGCGCCACAGCCAGAACACGCTGAACAGGACCTTCGACATCACCGTTCCCACCGCCACCTTCAACGTGCAGCGCGTGTTCCCCGCCGATCTGTTCCGCAGCGATGCCTCCGTGGCCGGGCGGCACTGGTACGACAACATCGGGCTCACCTGGAGCAGCAGTTTCGACAATCGCTTGAGCACCACCGAGGACCAGCTCTACTTCGATAACCTACCTCTGCTCACCCAGCAGATGCGCAACGGCATCCGACACACTACGGCCATCAGCACCTCCTTGAAAACACGTGTCTTCACGCTGAACCCCGAAGTGCGTGTCACCAATCGCATGTACTTCGACCAGCTCCGCAAGACATATGATGCGCAAGCCGCGACCACGGTGGTGGACACCGTGTCCAAGTTCGGTGCGCCCTTTGACGTGAGCGCGGGCGCCTCGCTCACCAGCAAGTTCTACGGCATGTTCACCTTCACCGGGAAGAAGCTCAAGGCCATCCGCCATGTGATCACACCCACGGCGGGCTTCAGCTACACGCCCGGCAACGACACGCGCATCACCGGCCCGTTCGGCAACGAAGGGGCGACATCCAGCTATTCGCCGTACGAGATCGGCATCTATGGGGCGCCACCGCCCACCGAAAGCGGGTTGTTGTCATTGGGGCTCGTACAGAGCGTGGAAGCCAAGGTGCTGAAAGACCTCGCCGCCGATAGCAGCGGCCGGGACACGGATGCTGCGGAGCAGTACAAAAAGATCAAGCTGCTCGACTTCCTCGGGGCCACCACGAGCTATGACCTGCTGAAGGACTCCTTGAACTGGAGCCCGGTGAACGTGAGCGCTCGCACGCAGTTCTTCAACCGCATCGACGTGAACCTCACCAGCCTGTGGGACCCCTACTCCACCGACACGAACGGCACGCGCATCTCACGTACGCAACGCGAGCTCGATGGCCGGCTGGCGCGCTTGGTGAACGCCAACCTGGCCCTGGGTTTCGAACTCAAGAGCAAACGCTACGGACAGAGCGCTGCGGAAACACCGGTGAACAACAATACCGAGCACGTCGTAGGTGAAGCGGACCCGGACAAGGGCGCGCGCATGAACTTCAACCTGCCCTGGCACCTGCGCGTGAACTACAGCTACGACCTGACCCGCGCGTGGGCCGAAAAGGAGTACACCGATAGCCAACGCCAAAGCGTGCTGTTCAACGGTGACATCACCGTGCTCAAATGGTGGAAGCTCGGTTTCACCAGCGGCTATGACATCGAAGCGCAGGAGTTCACGCCCACCTCGCTCAACCTCTATTGGGACATGCACTGCTGGGAGTTCAACCTGAACGTGATCCCGCTGGGCACCCGCAAGAGCTTCAGCGTGCGCATCAACGTGAAGGCGAGCATCCTCAAAGACCTGAAGTACGAACTGATCCGGCCCTTCGGGAATGATGGGCAGTTGTTGCGCTAGGTTCGCCGTCCGTCTTCGCCAAAAGGCGCACCGGACAACGCATGAAGATCTCGATCCTCGGCTGTGGCAACATGGGCACCGCCTATGCGCGCAGCTTCCGCAAGTACGGCCTGGTCAAGCCTGAAGACCTGCACCTGGTCATTCGCGGCGAAGCGCATCGCTCGCGATTGGAAGCGCTTGGACAGGTGACGACCGCGATCGGCGCGGGGATCTCCACGAGCAGCTTGGTCATCATCGCGGTGAAGCCGCAAGACTTCGGGAGCATCGCATCCGCGTTGGCGGATGTGCTGCGACCGGAGCAGGTCGTACTCTCCATCATGGCGGGCATCACCTTGGAACGTTTGAAGACAAGCTTGCGGCATGCCACCATCGTGCGCGCCATGCCCAACGCACCGGCGCAGATCGGCATGGGGATCACCGCGTATGCCACGGGCACCGAGCTCAACATGCGTCAGACGTTGATGGTGGAGCAGCTGCTGAACTGCACCGGCCGCGCCATGCACCTCGCCGATGAAGCGCTGCTCGATCCCGTGACAGCGCTCAGCGGCAGCGGCCCTGCCTATTTCTTCGAGGTGGTGCGTACCATGATCGCCAGCGGAATCAAGCTCGGGCTGGAGCCGCATGTGGCCAGCGCGTTGGTGAAGCAAACGATGCTCGGCTCTTTCCACCTGATGGAGCATGCCGACCGCACGCCGGAAGAACTGATCAAGGCCGTGATGAGCAAGGGTGGTACCACAGAGGCCGCGTTCAAGGTGTTCGCGCAAGGTGATCTGACCGGAACACTGGACCGGGGGATCGAAGCGGCGAGCAGAAGAGCGAGCGAACTGTCGGCATCATGAAACCGATCGGACGGCCCTCGCGCATTCCAGCGTGACGGTATCTTGCCCACGAAGAAACACACGCCGTGAAAAGCGGATCCATCGCTCCGATCGCGGGATGGTGCTTGGCCATCTGCATACTACTATGGAGCGCGAGTGATTCGATGGAACACCATGCTCGTCTTCCCATTGGTGATTTCAAGACAGAACTGCGATCCGATGCCGCCGGGTACTATATCTATCTCCCGGGCTTCCTCCATCATCGGATGCGGATCGGCTGGATCAACCCGGACCATCTCCACACCATCGGGCTGGAGAATCTGGAAGACACGACGAGGAACCTTATCATCACCAAGTACACCTATGGTACTGCGCTGCTCGAACTTCCCTTCTACCTGATGGCGGATCTGGTCGAGGGGTTCGGCGCTACCGACGGGTTTACTCCAACCCACCACCGGGCCATAGACTTGGCCGGCATCTTCTATTGGTGGGCCGGCCTCATCATGCTCTGGTCAGCTCTCCAGCGCCGATGGAGGTTGCCTTGGGGTGTTGCGGTACCGGCCCTGTTCATACTGAGCCAGGGTACGAATGTATTCTACTACGCGTTCAGGTCCCCCGGATACTCGCATATCTACTCATGGTTCCTTGCCTGCGTCGCTTTGTGGTCCTGGACGCACGGTCTTGTCGATCATGGAGGCCGCAGACGCGCGTGGTTGTTCCGTCTGGCCTGTGCGTGGCTCATCCTCATCCGGCCTTTGGATGTGTTGCTCGTCTTGGCGCTCTATGCGTTCGTTCTGTCCACAGAAGGTCCGGGTATCCTTCGGGGCCGTTGGATAGTGGGCCAGCTCCTCGTTGGAACCATTCTCGCCGCGCCACAGTTGATCTACTGGAAGGCCGCGTTCGGTAGCTGGATCTACTTCTCCTACCAGGGCGAAGGCTTCACGAACTGGGAGTCGCCCTTTCTGATGCAAACGCTACTCGCTCCCAAGAACGGTTGGATCCCCTACGCTCCGTCGTTCGTTTTGTTGCCGATGGCGCTGTGGGCGCTATGGAAACGGGAAAAGACCACCGTCATCATCTCGTCCGTTCTGTTCCTGCTGTACTGGTACGCGGTGTCTTCCTGGTCCGAGCCGTCCTTCGGCTGCAGCTTCGGCCAACGCTCGCTCGTGCAAACCGTCCCGATCCTCGCTCTCGTCGTTTGGGCGACCATTCATAGCTGGTGGCCTTCACTCCGATGGATCATTCTCGCCATCGTCCCGGCATTCATGGTTCTCGCTCTCATGAACCACATGCATGCGCAGCTCTACGATGTCTGCTACTGGGCCTCCGAATGGGATTGGGGCCAGTACCTCGCTGACATCGGCAAGGTACTGAAGTAGGGGGTTCCTAGAGGCTCATCAGCTCCTTGAACCGTGCCGTCTGTCTCCGGCTCACCTCGATCTCCTCGCCGCTCTTCAGCTTCACGTTCAAGCCACCGCTGAACCAGGGCTGGATGTTGTCCACGTAGCGCAGGTTGAGGATGTGCTTGCGGTTCGCGCGGAAGAAGACATGCGGGTCGAGCTTTTCTTCCAGCTTGTTCAGCGAGCGAAGTACGAGCGGCTTCTGGTCGTTGAACTTTACACGCACGTAGTTGCCCTCGCTCTCGAACAGGCGGATGTCCTTCAGCGCCACGAACCAGCACTTCTCCCCGTCCTTCAGGAAGATCTGATCATCCAATCCGAGGATCTGCCGCTCGGGCACATCACTGTCCTTGGGCTTGGGCAATTTGCTGATCGCCGACTCCAACCGCGCCGGGTCGATCGGCTTCATCAGGTAGTCCATGGCGTTCACCTGGAAGGCGCGCAGCGCATGCTCGTCATACGCGGTGACGAAGATGACCAAGGGCGTACGCTCCAACGCTTCGAGCAACTGGAATCCATCGCGTCCTGGCATGTTGATGTCCAGGAACAGCAGGTCCGGCTTCAGTTCGGCGATGCGCTCCTCCGCCTCATCGGCATTGGCGGCCTCGCCCACCACGTCGATGGCGTCGTACTTCTCCAGCAGGGTGCTGAGCTCTTTGCGCGCCAGGCGCTCGTCGTCGATGATGAGGGCTTTCATAAGGTTGAAGTTGGCAGTGGCGGTGGCAGGTGGCAGTCAGTCGATATCGTGGATCAAGGTCGCTCTTCGTGATGGGTCCAGGGTATGTTCACTTCGGTGACGACCGTGCCGTCGCGGTTCTCGATGTGCATGGTCGCCGAGTGGCCATAGATCATCTCCAGCCGCTTGCGTGTGCCACTGAGCCCGATGCCAGTGCCGTTCACCTGGCCGGGAATGTACTCACCGGTGTTGCGGACGCTCAGCACCAAGCCCGCCCCCGAACGCCGCGCGCCGACAACAACCTCACCGCCCTGCGTGAGCTTGGCGATGCCGTGGCGCACCGCGTTCTCGACGAGCGTTTGCAACAGCATGGGGGGAACAGGCTCGCGCTCCAGGCTCTGGTCCACCTCGAACGATGTGCGGAGGCG
>JAGODO010000154.1 GCA_017998165.1 Flavobacteriales bacterium
TTCCGGCAGCATCCGCAGCTATTCGGGGATCCCGCATCCCCCGGCGACCGAGTCCGGCGGCCTGATCCAGAACGCGCAGTACGGTGATGAGTTCGAAATCACGCGCATCGAGGGTCAGGGCAATGGAGGATTGCCGCTCAACATATCCCGCGAGTCCGAGGACCAGATCGTCGGCGCTTATCGGGCTGATCAGGTGAAATACGTTGCGGGCCGCGGACCGGTGAAGGTGAAGGTGGTGGACCCGTTGAAGGTGCCCGAAGCGCAGTTCGAGTTGTTCTTCCGCGACACCACGCAGTTGCCCAATCCGAGCAACATCCTTACGTACACCCGGTTGAACGATGCCTATTGGGAATTGGTGAAGATCGCGCCGGACGGCAGCACGACATCGGTCGATGCCGAGCGCGCGATCGAAGTGGGCAACGAGCAGCTCATCCTGGATTGGGGGCTGTCGGTGACCATCGATCAGCCGGCCTATGACGGCGAATACACCAAGCCGCTGGAGTTCATTTTCGATTACACGTCCGGTCCGGATGGTTCCTTCACGCCTTGGTATTTCGGAATTCCAGACTCGGATGGGGACAACGAACTGAACTGGATCCGCTCCGGAACGGCGATCGATACGGCGTTCGACTATCCGGATTACGACGGTATGGACAACAATCAGGACTACGAGAAGACCTTCGGGATCTGGGCGCCGTTCGCACTCATCGGTACAGGTGATTTCCAACCCGGCAGTTCGGGCACCACGGGGATCAGTTCCTTGATCAATGACGCGTCGATCAACTCATCGGGAAGCATCCTGGTGGTGTTCACGCCGGACAAATCCAAGTGGACGCGCTGTCCTGTGCTGGAATCCTGCCCCAAGCCGATCCTCACTCAACCGGAGGGCACCGACAAGCTCAGCATGCGACCCGTGCCCAGTGTGGACAAGAATGGCCTGCACGCTGGACAGGATGGTTACAATGTGGATGAAGGCGATCTCAACGGCACAACGGGCATGGGCTGGTTCCCGGGCTATGTGATCGAACTGGAGACCGGGGAACGCCTGAACATGGCTTTCGGTGAAGACAGCTTCTGGGGCGGGGAGATCGGCAAGGACATGCTCTGGAACCCGAACGGGGAGGTCAACATCGGCGAGGACTACGCCATCATGGCTGGCGGCCATTGGATCTACGTGTTCAACAACACGCGCCGGATGAAGAACGACGCGACGTGGGTGCCTCACTACGACGAGGGGAAGTACCTGCATGACAACCTGCCGGTGCCCGCAGGCCGATTGAAGATCTGGCGTTCGTGCAATTGGGTGGGTTCCGGGGCGTCGTTCACTGATCTGCTCCCGGTGGCGGATGGCCTCATCCCGAGCGAACTGCGGTTGCGCCTGGCGATCAGCAAGCCCTACCTGACCTACGTGGCCTACAATGGGCAACCGGACCCGGGTGTGAACACGAGCCGTAACGGCGGTCTGGGGCTGTACGCCTTCAGCACCGAAGGCCTGCAAACGGTGACGGAAGAGGTCAGCGTCGAAAAGGACAACCTGTCCCAGATCGCGCTGGTGCCCAACCCGTATTTCGCCTTCAGCGGGTACGAGACCAGCCGACTGGACAATCGGGTGAAGTTCATCAACCTGCCCCGCGTCTGTACGATCAACATCTACAACTCGGGAGGTACGCTCGTGCGCACCTTCCGCAAGGACAACGACCTGACGTACGTGGATTGGGACCTGAAGAACCAGAAGAACGTGCCGGTATCCGGAGGCACGTACATCTGCCATGTGGAAGTGCCCGGCGTGGGCGAGACCGTGGTGAAATGGTTCGGTGTGATGCGACCGGTGGACCTGCAGAATTTCTGAGCGTTTAGACCCTCTGGAGAATGAAGAAGATGATGCAACGACGCGATCTGGCCGCGCTGGTCCTCGGGCTCGCGATGGCCACCCCGGCCTTGGCCGGCAATCCGGACCGTGCGGGATCGGCGGGCGCCTCGCAACTGCTGATCAACCCTTGGGCGCGCAGCGGCGGTTGGAGCCTGGCCAACAGCGCCACCCTTCGTGGCGTCGAGGGCATGTTCGGCAACATCGCCGGGCTGGCGCGGGTGAAAAAGACCGAGGTCTATTTCACCAGCACGCGCTGGCTGGAGGGCAGCGATGTGAAGATCAGCTCGGGCGCTTTGGGACAGAAGCTGGGTGAAAGCGGGGTCTTGGGCATCAGCTTCACTTCCATCTCCTACGGGGATATCGCCGTGACCACGGTGAACCAACCGGGAGGGGGTATCGGAACATACAGTCCGACGAGCGGCAATTTCGGCATCTCCTACGCCAAGGAATTCTCCAACAGCATCTATGGCGGCATCCTGGTGCGCGTGGCCAGCGAGAGCATCAGCAACGTGCGGGCCTCAGGGTTCTGTTTCGACGCCGGCATCCACTACGTGACCGGTCCCGCGGACAACATCCATTTCGGCATCGCACTGAAGAACGTCGGGCCGCCCATGCGCTTCACCGGTGATGGTCTTGCCGTGCAGGGTATGCTCACCCAAGGCAGCGACCAGCTGACCATCGAGCAGCGCAGCGACCGTTTCGAGCTGCCTTCACAGATGAACATCGGTGCGGCCTACGACCTCAACATCAGCGAGATCCACCGGTTGACGTTCGCGGGCAACTTCACCAGCAACTCCTTCACCAAGGACCAGGTGGCCGTGGGCGTGGAGTACGCGTTCAGGAAGATGCTCCACCTGCGTGGCGGCTACCTGTACGAAAAGGACATCACGGACGACAATCTGCGCCAGACCGTCTTTACCGGTGCCAGTGCGGGCTTGAGCGTGGATCTCGCGTTCGGTCCGGAGAAGGCCAATACGTTCTCGATCGACTACGGGTACCGGGCAACGAACCCGTTCAGTGGGGTACATCAAGTAGGTCTCCGTGTGAGCCTGTAACCGAACACTGTTACTTTTGGAAGAGGACTCCGGCAGGGGTCCTCTTCCTTTCTCCCATACACCAAGCCGCCCGCTGGATCATCGCGGAGTCATCATGAGCACACCGGCCTATTACACCGAAGAGGGTCTGAAGAAGCTGCAGGACGAACTGCACCGCATGAAGACCGTGGACCGTCCGCACTTGAGCCAGCAGATCGCCGATGCGCGCGACAAGGGCGACCTGAGCGAGAACGCCGAGTACCACGCCGCCAAGGAGGACCAGGGCCTGCTGGAGGCGCGCATCGCCAAGCTCGAAGAGGTCGTGTCGAACGCGCGCATCATCGACGCCGGGCAGCTTGACACGAGCAAGGTCTACATCCACTGCACGGTGAGGGTGCGCCACACGGTAACGGACGCGCACAAGCACTTCACGCTGGTGGCCGAGAGCGAATCGGACATCAAGGTGGGCAAGATCAGCGTGAGTTCGCCCATCGGGAAGGGCCTGCTGGGCAAGACCGTCGGGGAGATCGCCGAGGTGGTCACGCCCGCCGGCAGCACCATGTTCGAGATCATCGAGATCACACGCTGATGCCGAGCATCTTCACGCGCATCATCAACGGCGAGATCCCCTGCCACAAGGTGGCCGAGGACGATCGTTTCCTGGCGTTCCTGGACATCAACCCGCTGCGCGAAGGACACACCCTGGTGATACCCAAGGTTGAAGTCGACAAGTTCTTTGAGCTGCCCACCGAGGTATTGACGGAGATCATGCCCTTTGCACAAGGCGTCGCCCGGAAGATCGCCGCCGTAGTCCCGTGCGATCGCATCGGCGTGAGCGTCATCGGCTTGGAAGTGCCGCATGCCCATGTACACCTGGTCCCGATCAGCAGTATGCGGGACATGGACTTCAGCGCACCGAAGCTGAAGCTTCCGCAAGAACAACTCGCCGCGATCGCCGAGCGCATCCGGAACGCCTGAGACAGGGGCTTGTGCGGTATTCGAGCGCAATGCCCCGCAAGCGGTCGGCATTCCCGTTCATTTCCGTCCAATGCCGGTTGGACCCGTGCGTGCTAGGGTTTGATCCGGCCGGGGTTGTTCCGGACGAAGCTGCCCCAATCGCTGGAACCGCGCGAAGAATCACCTTTCGATCGGGGCCGTGTGATGCTGTTCCGGCTGAAGTGATGGCACACCGCTACGGCCACGGCGTCGGTGGCGTCGGTGGAGGCCGGCAGTTCGGCGACACGAAGGATGCTCAACAACATCGCGGCCACCTGCTCCTTGGTCGCATTGCCATTGCCAGTGATGCTCTGCTTCACACGCTTCGGGGCGTACTCGGTGATCGCCAGTTCGCGCTGCAAGGCTGCTGCGATCGCCACGCCTTGCGCGCGCCCGAGCTTCAGCATGCTCTGCACGTTCTTGCCGAAGAACTGCGCTTCGATCGCGAGTTCATCCGGATGGTGCTTCTCGATGATGGCCGTGGTCTCGCGGAGAATGGCGCGCAGCTTCAGCGTGTGGTCGTCATCCGCCGGGAATCGGATCGCCCCCGCGTCGAGCAGCCGCACATTCGGACCTTCCTCGAGCAGCACGCCGTAGCCCATCACCGTGGTGCCCGGGTCGATGCCCAGGATGATGCGTTCGGTCGGTGAGGCCACTCGGATACTTTTGGACGTCTTGTTTCCGTACGCCGCGAAACTACCTTGAGCCGACGCACGCTGCTTCTCCTGCGCCTGGGCGTGTTCCTGGTGGCCTGCGTGTTCTTGTACGTGCGCTTCTCGGGCGAGCACGACCACGACGAGGCGCTGATGCGCTGGTTAGCGCGTCCGGTGGTCCCTTGGGGCGCACTGGCCGTGGTCGTGGGGCTCATGCTGGTGAACTGGGGCATCGAGTCGTGGAAGTGGAGGATCCTCGTACGGGATGTGGAGCCGCTCACGATGGGGCGCGCGTTCACCGCGGTGATCGCGGGCACGAGTATCGGGCTCATCACACCGAACCGCGTGGGCGAGTTCGCAGGGCGCGTTCTCTTCCTTCGGCCGGAGCACCGCGTGCAGGGCAGTTTCGCCACGTTGCTGGGCAGCATCTCACAATTCGTTGTCACCGTGCTGGCCGGAACAGCGGTGCTTTTCCTCGCACCGCATGAGGCGGTATCGTTGGAGCAAGGGGCGCTGTGGCAATTGGTCCGCTGGTGCGCGCTGCTGGTCGGTGCCGCTACGGTGTTCCTCTACTTCAGTCCGGGTGCGTTGGAGCGGATCTTCCTGGCGATACCCTGGCTGCGGAAGTACGAGCGGCATGTGCATGTGCTCGCGGCGTTCGACCGGTCGCGCCTCATCCGCGTGGCGGCGTGGAGCGCGTTGCGCTACGGGGTGTTCACCGCACAATTCGTCCTGCTGCTCAACGTGGTCGGCGCCGTGCCCGTACCGATGGCGTTGGCTTCGGTGCCCGTGCTTTTTCTGGTGTCGACGCTGATTCCCACGACCGCGCTCACGGAGTTGGGTGTGCGCGGATCTTTGGCCGAAAGCCTGATCGCTGGAGGTGATCCCGTCGGGGTCGTCATCTCCACGATCATCATCTGGGTCGTGAACATCGTGGTGCCCGCATTGGCCGGATCGCTCATCCTGCTGGTCGCACGCATCCGCACAAGCGAAGAAAGCCCATGATCGGTCCGTTGCTCTTGGTGCTACTGGCTTTCGGTGCGGCCGTCACCTTCGCCATGGTCATCAATGGCTGGCGCGAGACCGTCGCTCACGAGCTCCTCGCCGTAGTTGATGTCAAAGGCAATTCCGGGCGCACGCCGACCGTGACGATGATCGTGCCCGCACGCGATGCCGCGGATACGATCACACCGCTGCTGCAGGATCTGTATGCCCAGGATCACGAACGGGGGCGCGTTTGCGTGATCGTCGTCGACGATGCGAGCAGCGATGGGACCGCTGAACGCGTAAGGGCGATGATGCCCCGCTGGCCCGGCTTACGCCTTCTGGGGAATGATGGAACAGGAAAGAAGGCGGCTATTACCACCGCCGTGCTGGCCACCGATGCTGAATGGATCCTGATGACCGATGCGGATGCGCGTTGCGGACCGGAGCGGTTGAGACGGGTCATGGAGCATGTGGAGCGCACAGGGAGCGACCTTGTTGTCTTGCCGGTGGCCACGGATGGCGCTGGCATTCTCGGCCGACTTCAGGAGAACGAACAGGCTGCCTTGATGATGTGCGCCGCAGCCGAGGCCTTGCAAAGCCGCCCCATGCTCGCGAACGGCGCGAACCTGGCCTTCCGCCGAAGTGCGTTCATGGATGTGCGGGGTTTCGAAGGGGATCGGTACGCCAGCGGCGATGACATCTTCCTCGTGCAACGCGTGCTGCGCGCCGGCAAGCGCATCAGCTACCTGCTGCATCCGGGCGCGATCGTGCGCGTAGGAGCCGAACGCACATGGAGCGGCTTCTTCCGCCAGCGGATGCGCTGGGCCGGTAAGATGCGGGGTGTGCCGTGGAGGGCAAAGTGGATGCCCGCGCTCGGCTTGCTGTTTCCCTGGTTGCTGTTGGCCGTAACGCTGGCGACCGATTGGCCCGCGCTGGTCGGCAGCCGCTTTCTCATGGGCGCATTGCTCATGGCCGGTGCCTGGCTGATCTGGGCCGTGGCCGTTCCGCCGCTGGTGCAGGAGGGTAAGCGGATACTTGGACAGCGCCATTCAACCTTCGGTGCGCTGCTCAGCTATCTGGCGTTCATGCTCTATGCACCCGTGGTCGCTGTCAGCTCCCTATTTGTCCGACCCGGTTGGAAGGGAAGGAGGCTCTGAGTCCATCAATGCCGTGTTCAATTGTGGAATACGAAAATGTCGAGTACGATCGCGAGGCCGAAGAGCGACCACCCCAGGACCTGCGTGAAGCGTGCGAATGTGCGGTAGTGCCTCTCGTTGTCACGCCGATCGTAGTGGTCCAGCACGACCGTGATCGGGTTGCAGCTCGCACAGAAGAAGGCACCCAGCATCACCCACATGGGTTCGCCGTGGAGGTGCATCCCCCGTGAGCGTTTTCCAGGGATGTACAGATCGTCGTGAAAGGCGCTGACAAGGCCGTAGCCGATCAGCACAAGAGAGAGTACCGTGTGCATTACGCGCAACGACCGTGGGATCTAATTCGGCCGATGGTCAACGTTCGGGAGGTCCGTCATACGAACCGAACGGTCCTAGAACGGCAGATCGTCCTCGTCGCTCGAGGAGCCTGCCGACGCTGGCATATCCACCATGGTCGGTGGCGGAGCCTGCTGATATCCACCACCGGAGGATGGTGCCGCTCCTCCTGCGCGCTCGATGCGGTTGCCGCTGAGCGAGAGGAAGTACTTCGTTACGCCGTCCTTGCCGGTCCACTCGCGGCCGTTCACGTAGCAGGTCACGCTCACTTCGTCGCCGGGCTTATAGCTGTCCAGCAAGCTCGTGCGGTCCTGCGTGAATTCGACGGGAATGTGCTGCGGGCGCTGGCCGCTGGGTTCGGTAACCACGAGTTCACGCTTGGTGAACTTGTCGCTGACCTGTTGGGTTTTGCCGACCGCTTTGATCGTGCCGGAGATGGTGACTTGTGCCATGCTTGTCTGTCCGCCGCGATGCGGACCTCGGATTTGGTTTCTAACGTTCGTTGAAGGCGAGCAAGGTACGCAGCGCATCGTCGGTGCGGCCCTCGCGAAGCAGTTGGTGGGCGTGCTCGTGCAATGCGCGTCGCAGGCCGGTAATGTCGGTGTCGTGCGCGATGAAGAGCTCGGCCAGTTCGGTGAGTTTGTACTCGTTCACGCTTGTTTCATCCGGCAGGGTGGGCTGGTTGGCGAGCTGGCCCAGGTCATTTCCGGTGAGCACATCGCTGAGCCGGATGTCGGCGGGCAGCGCATCCACACCGATGCCGACGTGCGTGGCGGGCTGTGGCAGCTCGAAGAGCGCATCGCCGTTCGCGCGGCAGTAGAAGTGCCCGCCCATGCGGCCCACGAGGTCGATCTTGCGCTGGTCGATGGTGCCGTGCTCGTTGAGGACGCTTTCATGCACATGCATCAGCACCACTTCGCAGATGATGAGGTTGCCCGCAGCACCCTTGGTGCCGGTCGCGATCACCTGCTTCACCACGCACTCCATCTGCACGGGACTCTCCTTCACGCGGAAGGGCTTCACACGGTCGGAGGCTAGCGGGGTGAACCCGGCCTTTTCGAATTCGCTCACACC
>JAGODO010000155.1 GCA_017998165.1 Flavobacteriales bacterium
TCGCGGAAGCCGCGCTCGCGGAAGTAGGACAGTCCGATGCGTTTGCCCTCCTCCGTATTCCAGAGCTGGCCGATGCTCCACTCCATGGCCCATTGCTGCACCACGGCGAGGCTCTCCCGCTCGCTCTGCTCCAGCTGCTGTTCGGGCGACTGTTCCTCTTCCTCCAGCTCTATGTTGTAGCGCTTCGCGAGCCAGCGGATGGCCTCCGCGAACGAGAGGTGCTCCTGCTTCTGCAGGAAGGTGATGGCATCACCGCTTTCGCCACATCCAAAGCACTTGTAAATGCCCAAGTGCGGGCTCACGTTGAACGACGGCGTCTTCTCGTTGTGGAAGGGGCAGAGCCCGAGGTAGCGAGGTCCCTTGCGCTTGAGGTCCAGGAATTCGCCCAGCACCTCTTCAACGCGGACGACATCCTTGACCTGCTGAACGGAACGAGGACTGATCACGGTTTTCGGGCGAAAGGGCCACGAAGTTAGCCCGGACGGCAGCGCGGCCCGGCCCGCCCTTCAACGCGGCCGATCGGGTGACTTGTCCCCCGGCTTGATCATCGTACCCGTGCTGTCATACACGACCGTTCTGGCCAGGACACCCTGCTCGTCATAGAACTTCCACTCTCCGAACGGCTTTCCCTTGCGCTGGGCACCAGAGTAGTAGAGTACGCCGTTCTCATGGAACACCGTGGAGATGCCGTGGAGCACCCCGTCTTCATACACGTTCCTGCTCTGGACGCGGCCGTTCGGCAGATAGCTCGTCCACACACCGTTGCGCTGGCCATTGCGCATCTCCCCCTCCATCAGTGGCCGGCCGGCTTTGTCCTTGTAAACGTGGTGTCCGTCCTTCACCGAATCCGCGATCGCTTCGCGGCGTGCATCGACCGCTCGGGCAGCGGCTCCGGTCGTATCGGCGGCCGGAGAACGCTGTCCTTCACCGGCACCAAGGTCACAAGCGGCCATCAGCAGCGCGCTGGCCAAGGCCATGGTGACCTGTCGCATCAAGGTCGAGGGCATCATCGCGTGCGTTCCACGGTGAGGTTCAGCAGGTCCTCCAACGAACGTCGGGCCTCATGCTCCGGGAATCCTCGCAGGACCTCGAGGGCACGGTCGCGGTATTCATACATGCGCTTGGTGGCGTGGGCGATGCCGCCCGACTCCTCCACTTTGGCGATCACGCGCGCCACCGCCTCATTGTTCTCGTTGTCATGTTTCACGGTGCGCACCATCCAGCGCCGGTCATCGGCGCTCACATGGGCGAGGGCATGGATAAGCGGGAGGGTCAACTTCTTCTCTTTGATGTCCATGCCGGTCGGCTTGCCCGTGTTCTTTCCCGCACCGTAGTCGAAGAGGTCATCCTTGATCTGGAAAGCGATGCCGGTGAGTTCGCCGAAGATGCGCATGCGCTCCACCTGGTCGGGTGTCGCTCCGCCAGCAGCGGCACCGCTGGCACAACAAGCGGCGATGAGGCTCGCGGTCTTCTGCCGGATGATGTCGAAATACACCTCCTCCTTGAAGTTCAGGCCGCGCGCCTTCTCGAGCTGGAGCAACTCCCCTTCGCTCATCTCCCGCACCGCACGGCTCACGATGCGCAGCAGTTCGAACTGGCCCTTGTCCACAGCGAGCAACAGGCCCCGGCTCAGGAGGTAGTCCCCCACGAGCACGGCGATCTTGTTCTTCCAGAGGGCATTGATGCTGAAGAAGCCCCGGCGTAAAGGCGACCCGTCCACCACGTCATCATGCACGAGGGTGGCCGTGTGAAGAAGCTCGATGAGGGAGGCCGCCGTATAGCCCGGGTCGGTGATGGGGCCGAACTGCTTCGCGCTGAGCAGCGTGAACATCGGGCGCATCTGCTTCCCCTTGCGCTGGACGATGTAGTGCATGATGCGGTCCAGCAACGGGGCCTTGCTCCGCATGGCCTCGCGGAAGTTCTTCTCGAACTCGCGCATCTCCGCCGCGATCGGTGCCTGTATCTCTTCGAGGGAACGCAAGGACGGCGAAACTACGGGCTGCCGCTTTGCGCTGGATGGCGCGACCATAGAGGGAAGCCGCCTACTTTCGCCGGGCATGCCCCAGTTCAGCGTACGTCCGGTCCTCACACCGCTGTGTTTCCTTTTGGCGTTCGCCGTGTGGGCCCAGCCCGACAAGCCGAAGACCAAGGTGGTCCTCTACAAGGACCGCATCGCCGCGCAATGGGACACGGTGGATTGCGTGAAGAACGCCGTGAAGGTCAATCCCCTGCTTTTCCTGCGCGGGGAAGTACCGATCTACTATGAGCGCGCGCTGTCGTCCCGCCTGAGCGCCGAGCTCGGCGTCGGCCTCACCTACCGCAACTACGTGAACCTCACCTTCGCGGGTGACCATGCCGACGCGGACGACTTCGGCGCGGGCACGAAGATCATCTCCAATCCAACGGCCCATGTGGGCTTCCGGTACTACCTCGTTGATGATCTGGAGCCGCAAGGCAACTACCTCCAAGTGGAACTGGCCTACCTGCGTTACAGCAAGGAGATCAGCCAGAAGGACAGCCTTACCGGCCAGTTCAACGGCCTCCACAATCTTGACGAGCGGGTCTTCAACGACGTGCGCCTGTACTATGGCTTCCAGAAGCTGAGCAGCAGCAGCAACTGGATGTTCGACTTCTACGGGGGCGTGGCTCTGCGCCTGCGGCATATGATCATCGTGAACAACAACTACGACGCGGCCCGCGAGCGCTGGAGCTTCGACATCGAGGAGATCGACGACGTGGTGCCCGCGTTCTTCCTGGGCGTGAAGGTGGGACTGGGCTGGTGATGAAAAGCGGAAACTTGAAGGTGGAAAGCTGAAAGTCGTCCAAACCACGGGGCCTTTCAGCTTTCCACTTTCAAGTTTCAAGTTTCGGGCAATGGACCTCTACTCCCGCAAGCAACGATGGAAGCTGGTGCTGGCGCTCACCGCGCTGGCCATCGTGGGGGCGAGCCTGTGGTATAGCAGCCGCATGGTGAACCGCGTGCGGACGGAGGAACGCACCAAAGTGAAGCTCTGGGCCGAGGCCGTGCGCAACCGCGCGCAACTGGTCAACTACACGGATTCGCTCTTCCACCGGTTGCGCGACGAGGAGCGAAAAAAGGTGGGGCTGTGGGCCGACGCTTCCGCGCGCCTGGTGAGCGGTGACGCGGCGGATCTCACATTCTATCTCAAGGTGGTGCAGAACAACACCACCATTCCGGTGATCATCACCGACGCGGAGGGGCGCGTGAAGCAGAATCGCAACCTGCCGGAGAAGATCGAGAAGAGCGATGCCGCCATCCGCTCCGAGCTCATCGCGATGGACAAGGCCCACGAACCCATCGCCATCCCCTTGTTCGGAACGGAGAAACAATACCTCCACTACCGCGACTCGCGACTGGTCACCGAGCTGCAGGAGGTGATGGACAACATCATCCGCAGCTTCATCAGCGAAACGGTGATGGGCACGGCCGCCGTGCCGGTGGTGCTCACCGACAGCACGCGGACGCGCGTGATCGAGCACAACAACGTGGATACGCTGCTGGTTCTGGACTCCCTGCACCTGCAGGAGCGCATCGCCGTGATGGCGCAGGCGAACACCCCGATCGAGGTGAACCTGGCCGGCCGCGGGAAGCACTTCATCTTCTACGACGAGAGCCGCATCGTGACGCAGCTCCGGTACTATCCGTATGTGATGTTCGGCATCATCGGGCTGTTCCTGCTGGTGAGCTACGCGTTGTTCAGTCTCTTCAGGAACGCGGAGCAGAGCCAGGTATGGGTGGGCATGGCGAAGGAGACCGCCCACCAGCTCGGTACCCCGCTGAGCTCCTTGATGGCCTGGGTGGAACTCCTGAAGAGCAACGGCACGGACGCCTCCGCGGTCACGGAGATGAAGAAGGACGTGGACCGGCTGGAAGTGATCACGGAACGGTTCAGCAAGATCGGCTCCGCACCGGAACTCGTCCCCGAGAAGCTGTATCACACACTGCGGGCCACGGTGCTTTACCTGCGCGTCCGGCTGCCGGCGCGCGCGCGCATCGAGGTGAGCACGCCTGCGGATACCGAGACCACCGTACCGTTGAACCGCGCACTCTTCAGTTGGGTGTTGGAGAACCTCATCCGCAACGCGGTGGACGCCATGGAGGGCGAAGGCTCCATCACCATCGAGATCACGCCCGAGGGCGGTGTGACGCACGTGGATGTGACCGATACCGGAAAAGGGATCCCCGCTTCACAGTTGCGCACCGTCTTCGAACCGGGCTTCACCACCAAGAAGCGCGGTTGGGGCCTCGGGCTTTCGCTCAGCAAGCGCATCATCGAGCAGTACCACGGTGGCCGCATCTTCGTGAAGCGTTCGGCGCCCGGAAAAGGAACCACGTTCAGGATCTCGTTGAAGAGCAACTGAACACACGGTCGTCGTTCTTCACTTACCCCATGTGCCATGCGGAAACCGATCTGCTTTCTTGTCGCGCTCTTGATCTTGAATGCCGCCGGCCTCGCCAACGATGGGGCTTACCTGAGCCGCGGCGGCGCGATCTATCCCATGAAGGAAACGCGCATCGCGATGAAGAAGGAGTTCCTCTCCTTCACGTGTTCGGGCGACGTCGCCACCGTTCAGGTGCTCTTTGAGTTCAACAATCCGGATAGCGTAGCGCGCAAACTCTTGGTCGGGTTTCAAGCACCCAGCGGACACGGAGATGTTTCCGATTCGCTCATGCAGGCTTCGCGCATCCGCGACCTAAAGGTCATGGTCGATGGAAAGCTGCTGCCGATCACTCTGAAAGCCGCGGACTGCGAGGACTGTCCGTTGGGAGAGATCTCTTCGTTCAAATTCCACGGGGATAGCCCTGGTATCTATGTCTACTTATTTGAAGTGACGTTCCGACCAGGTATCACACGCGTCCAACACAGCTACGATTTCACGGCGAGCAGCAACGTGGTCTTCGATCGGATGTTCAACTACATCCTCACCACTGGATCGAAATGGGCGCACTCCGCCATCGGTGACTTCACGTTGGAGATCGACATGGGTAAAGACCAGTATTTCTATGTCAGCGATGTCTTCGGCAAGAGCGCAGAATGGTCGATCGTCGGCACTGGTCAGGTGACCGGTCATGTCTTCGGCTATAATGACGACATCAACATGGACGACATCAACTGTCGCATGGTCAGAACGCTCTCCGGAGAACTCCGGATCGATGCGAAGAACTTTGCTCCGAAGAACAACATTGAATTCGGCGTGAGCCACTCCCTTTCCTTCTTCGGTATTCCCTTGGAAGGCCCAACTGGGCTGAGCGAACAAGCGCATGTTGCACTCGCTTATGTGACCTTGGACATGACCAACTTCCGTGTGGAGCCATTGACGAAGGAGGATCTTCGGATGGTGCGGAATACCATTTATGCCAGGCATGGGTATACGTTCCAGGATAAGGACCTGCGCGCTTTCTATGAACGGTTCAACTGGTACATACCAGACCCCAATCTGGAGAACGTCGTACAACAGTTGACCACCGAAGAACACCGCTTGATCAGCGAGATCGTCGCTTTGGAGAAGACGGCCAAGTAGCCCGCTTGCCCGCTGAACTAGCTTCGCGTGCAATTCCCAGCGCAGGCCGGGATGGAAGCATGGCCGGCCTTTACCTCCATATCCCCTTCTGCAAGCAGGCCTGCACGTACTGCGACTTCCACTTCAGCACCAGCCTGGGCCAACGGGATCGCGTGATGTCCGCGATCCTCAAAGAGATCGCGATGCGCGCGCCCGAAGCGAACGGAGCCGGGCTGGGCTCGATCTACCTTGGGGGTGGAACGCCGAGCGTTGTGGGAACGGAAGCGCTGGAGAACCTCCTGCGCACCATCGCTGAGCACTTCACGATCACAGGAAGCGCTGAGGTCACCATCGAAGCGAACCCGGATGACGTGACCGTAGATGCGCTCCGCCAGTGGAAGGATCTGGGCATCACGCGCGTGAGCCTCGGCATACAGAGCTTCCGGGATGATCGGTTGAAATGGATGGGCCGCGCGCACGACGCGGCGCAAGCACGCAGAAGCATCGAGCTCATATCGACAACCGGCTTCGCTTCCTGGACCATCGATCTGATCTACGGGTTGCCCGGGATGACAACGGCCGAATGGGACGAGCAGCTGGCCCTCGCTTTGGACCACCGGATGCCGCATCTTTCGGCCTATTGCCTCACCGTCGAGAAGGGCACGGCGCTGGAGCACCAGGTGCGCAAGGGCCTGGTCACGCCAGCTGCGGACGACGCCCAAGCGACGCAGTTCGATCATCTGGTCGCACGGATGGAAAGCGCCGGACTCGTGCAGTATGAGATCAGCAACTTCGGTCGCGAGGGGCATTTCGCCGCACATAACAGCAGCTATTGGAAGGGGGTCCCCTACATCGGTGTCGGTCCGAGCGCTCACTCGTTCGACGGCATCGTGCGGCGGTGGAACGTGGCCAACAACGTGCGCTATGCGGAGGCGTTGGAAACGGGCACCCCGTTCTGGGAGGAGGAGATGCTCTCCCACGGCCAGCGCGTGAACGAACGATTGATGACCGGCCTGCGCACCATCTGGGGCGTGGACCTGCGGACCTTGGGCGATGATGTGCGCACGCGCGAAAACCGCACGATCGTGAAATACCAGGAACTCGGCGACCTGGTCATCAGCGGCGACCGTCTCCTGCTGACGCCGAAAGGGCGGCGTTACGCCGATCGCATCGCCTCGGACCTGTTCCTGACGGGTGAGGACGGGGGGCACTGATCCGCGACTTACTTCGCGAAGAGATGATCGCCGAGATCCAACACAAGGGCCGCCGCTACCGCATAGCGCTGAGCGACCCGATCGACCTGTCGCTGCCCCTGGATGCGAACGCGCCCGGCCCGCGCGCATGGTACGTGGACGCCCCGAGGATGGAACCGGTGCAGCACGGTGACACCGTGTTCGCCGTGACCTCCGGCAGTCCGGTGAACTTCCGCAACGTGTTCTTCAACCCGCACGGCAACGGAACGCATACCGAGGGCGTCGGCCATATCACGCCGGAGGTCCATCCCGTCGGCGACACGCTCGCGCGCTATTTTTTCACGGCGCAGCTCATCAGCATCCGGCCAGAGGAACGGCGCCACGCGGATGGCCTCATCGATCGCGTTGTCACGTTGAACCACTTGCGGGAAATGATCGGTGAACGCGTTCCCGAGGCACTCGTTCTGCGTACGATGCCGAACGATGACGACAAACGGACACGCATCTGGAGCGACCATAACCCAGCGTATATCGAATCGGCCGCTTGCGCCTGGCTGCGGAACATCGGCATCCGCCACCTCTTGATCGACACGCCCAGCGTGGACCGCGAACATGACGAGGGTGTACTCGCCGCGCATCACGCCTTCTGGGACTACCCGAGGAGCACGGACCTGCAGCGCACGATCACGGAAATGATCTTCGTGCCGAACGAGGTGCGCGACGGCGACTTCCTGCTGGAACTGCAACTGCCCAGGTTCATGAACGACGCCGCACCCAGCCGCCCCGTGCTCTACGCGCTGTTGTCATGACGCTCGAAGACCTGCAAGCCCATTGCGCCCACAAGCCCGGGGTGAGCTGGGACACGCCCTTCGGTCCCGATGTCCTGGTGTTCCGGGTGGGCCCGCCTGCGCGCAAGGCTGCGGCGGACGGAAGCAAGATGTTCGCCCTGGCGCCCATCGGCGTCTTCGCGACGCTGAACCTGAAGTGCGATCCGGAGCGGGCCATCGAATTGCGCGAACGCTACGCGGGGATCACGCCGGGCTATCACATGAACAAGCAGCACTGGAATACGGTGGATGTCACGGGCAGCGTTCCGGAAAAGCTGATCCGCGAACTGGTGGACCACAGCTACGAACTGGTAAGGGCTTCGTTGCCGAAGAAGGTGCGGGAGGAAATGAAGTGAGTCGGCAGGGGCAGCAGCAGGTGGCGATATAATGAGGCGGCAGCACCAGTGGCAGGCGGCAGCACATGCCCAATGCGCATTTGCCAACTGCCACTGCCCACCGCCACTGCTTCCCGGGACGCTGCCGACTCTACCT
>JAGODO010000156.1 GCA_017998165.1 Flavobacteriales bacterium
ATCGTGAACCGCAACATCACGCAGGAGACCCTGAAGCGCCAGCAGGATATCGTGGTGCGCCTGCTCGAGGCCGAAAAGAGCGAGCGCGAGCGTGAGCTCGACAACAAACGGGAGAGCAACGAGGGCCGTGAGACGCCCCACTCGGACCCCGCCCGCTTCTTCGAGTACCAGCGCAACAAGCAGCGCGAGGCCGAACTTTTACGAACAGTACCCCCGGGATTGAAGCCGTACTACAAGGCAAGGGTGGCGGAGTATTTCGATACTTTTGACCGACCCCGATAACGCCCGATGGCAACCCTGACCGAGGACGTCCAGTTCACCCAGCGCATCGAATTTCCCGCCAAGGCGGAGAACATCGCGCTGGCCGAAAAGCTCATCGATGAGGCCTGCCAGAAGCACGGCGTGCATGAAAGCCACTACGGCGACATCCTCATCGCCATCACCGAAGCGGTGAACAACGCCATCCACCACGGCAACCGGTTGGACCCGGCCAAGAACGTGACGCTCGGCTACAAGCTCGACGGCGACAAGATCGTTTTCGTGGTGGGCGACGATGGCCCCGGCTTTGACTTCGACCACCTGCCCGACCCCACCGACCCGCAGAACCTGGAGAAACCCCACGGACGCGGCGTCTTCCTCATGCGCACGCTGGCCGACAGCATCGAGTTCAGCGACAACGGGGCCACCGTGGCCATGGCGTTCAGCCTGCAGCCGGTGAAAGAATAACAAGCTTCAAGACACAAGTCTCAAGCTTCAAGACTCAAGGAGCGGCCAAGCTTCAAGACGCAGGATCCAAGCTCCAAACCTCAAGGAGTGAGCAAGCTTCAGGGCCCAAGGGGTTCGACGATCGGCATTTTTTTGAAGCTTGAGACTTGTGTCTTGAGCCTTGTATCTTGAAATGGTCTCCTTCCTCACCACCGGCGTTCCTTCCGCATACCGTGACCGTGATCGGCTGCGCAAATGGATCGTCGCCGTGGCCAAAGACCATGGGCACAGCATCGGTGAGTTGAACTACGTGCTGATGAGCGACAAGGAACTGCTCACCTACAACCGCGAGTTCCTGCAACATGACGAGTTCACCGACGTCATCACCTTCGATGGCCAGACCGGAACCGGCGTGAGCGGGGATGTGCTCATGAGCCTGGACCGCATCAAGGACAATGCTGGATCCTTCGGGGTAAGCATCCAGCACGAATTGCGGCGCGTGATGGTGCATGGGCTGCTGCACCTGCTCGGGCACACCGACAAGAGCGCGGCGAAACGCAAGGCCATGAGCGCGCTGGAGGACCAGTACCTGGCCCGTTACTGAGCGCATCGGCAAGGGTATCCGGTCGGTCGCGATGCCGGGTCAAGAGCCCCGGGCGGCATGACAACCTGTAAGGGAATGATCAGGAATCGCTCGCGGTTCCTGACCATTCCCTCCCGCCTGTCACCCCGGCCTTGAGCCGGGGTCGCGTCGTTCTCGTCACCGTAGCTGCACGCCCTGTTGGACAAGCTGCTCCCGAAGCAGCTTCGATCGCTGCACCAACTTCGATGTCTCCAGTGCGCTCTGCTCGAACGGGGGCGCACTCTTCTTCAACCGCTTGCGCTGCCGCTTCATCTCCTTGTCGAGCGACTTCACGTCATCACGGATACGGCCCAAGGCGGCCTTGCGGTCCTGGCCGGCCTTGGCGATGGCATCGATGCCGGTGGCCGTGGTCTCCAGCGCATCCCGATAGGTCCGCAGGGTATCCCGGTACGCGTCCATGTCGAAGCGCATCGCGGTGAACGCCTTCGTACGGTCCGACATTCGGAGGTAGGTACTGTCACCGATGACGGCTTGCGCGCGAGCGGTCAAACCGAGGAGGGGAACACAGAACAGGATGATCAGACGCGACATGGCGCAAAGATGCGCCCATTGCACGACCGCTCAGTTGTGCGAGCTCACGCGTTCCACGCCCATCATATCCCCCATGCGGCACAGCGCCCCACCGATGGCCGCGTAGCTGGTCGCCGCCAGGGCCTTCATCGTGCCTTCCCTTTTCTTGAAGCCCCACACATCCTTCAGGAAGAGCGGGAAGTTCTGGGCGTTGAGGAGGTCGAAGGCCACCGAGATGGTCGGCTCCAGGCTCTTCGCCGTATGCCAGATGCCAACGGGTATGTAAAGCGATTCGCCCGCCCCTACCACGAAACGGATGGGTGTGGCGTTCTTGTACTTGGGATACTTCGTCAGGTCAACGTTCTCAAAGTCCGGGATCTCGCTGATCCATTGATCGCCCGGCTTGGGATACATGTATTCGTCCTGCCCACGCGGCCAGACGGTGAACTCCTTGCGACCGTACAATTGGTTCACCCACGCGCTCAGGTGGTAGTAGTCCACGTGCGCATAGGGGAACTTTCCGCCCGTGCCGCCGATGAACAGTTCCAGCGCACTGCCCCAATAACCGCGCTTGAACCAGGGGCTTTCCAGCCAGTTCGGCTTGGCGAAACCGAGGTTCACCGGCATCACCATCGGCAGTATCTCCGGCAACTGCGATGGGATGTGGTACTTGCACGGATAGGGTACGGGTCGGCTCGTGTCCTTGCCTTCCACCAGGTCCAGGATCTCCGTCATGGTGTACTCCTTTCCGTCCACCAGCGTCTTCCGGTCACCGAAGTTCTCGCGGAACCAGTCCGGCGTCAACGTGTTGTAGGCGCCCCACACCTTGGTGGCGTTCTTGAAGACCAGGGGGATCCCGGGCTTCCAGTGCTGTTCGATGAACTCGGCGTGCGTGATCTCCGATGCGTCGACCTTGCGGATCTCCATGGCGGTGGTTGAGCGCGTTGGAACGCGCGCTCCGATGGGAAAGATACGGGCGCGACCAAGGGGGTTTACGCTGACGGAAGTCAGGACATCAACGATCGGTTGGGGATCACTGCTTCGCCCTGCCGTGAATGTACCCTTCACACTTATCGAACACCACCGCCGCCACCTTCCGCCCCATGGCCAAGCCCTCCACATTGTCCACCTGGATGTGATAGCCGCCGAGCACGCGGCTGAAACCGGCCTGCTCCGCTGTGCTGCTGAAGGTGGGGAACTTCAGCGTGATGCTGTCCGTGGTGATGCCGGGCTCCGTGAGCCAGCCGGGAAGCAGGCGCACCTCCACGCCGTAGTCGTCGCTTCCGGTGAAGAGCTTCAGTGCTTCGGCGCAGCCGCCGCTCACCGTGCTGTGGCCACTCGGGTAGGCCGGGAATGGCGGACAGAGGAAACTGTCCGGCGAGTACGGCCGCCAGTCCTTGCCTTTCATCTTCACCATGCCTTTGTGCGGGCCGCCCCAGCCCATGATGTCCTCCTTGCCCATGATGTAGTGTACCTGCTGGTAGGGACGGCTTGTGTCGTAGAAGTACTTCGTTTCCCAGCACGCGATGAAGCAGTCCATGGCCGTTGCGGTGACGATGAAGTACATCTTCACATCGTCGTCGAGCGTGTGCTTGTCGCGCACGCTCACGTCCCGGCTGAAGATGAGCCAGTGGCCCGCCTGCTGCACGCTGCGTGGTCCGTCGCGCATGAACTCCACGAGCGCTTTCTGCTCGTTGGTGAGCGCGGCCTGCACGGCGACCACTTCGCGCACCTCTTTCTCCAGTTGGGCGTCCCCCATGCGCGGTGGCGGAGGGCTCCGGAACTGGCTGCCGCTGTCGAGCGCGAAGCACTTCACATGCCCCCAGTGCGGAGCGAGCGCTCCCGGTGCCCACTTGCTGCCGTCCTCCCGGATGAAGGTCTTGGGCTGCCAGCGGTCGATGTCGTTCAGCTTCTCTACCGTGTTCTTCGGCTCGTAGTGGGTGTAGTCACCGCAGGGTTTCGGGGCGCGCACATCCTCACCGTACATGTTGCTGCCGTCGTTGCGGCAGGCTCCCATCACCGCTTTCGCGGCCAGGTTGCCGATGCCCGCCGGGGTGGCCGGGTCTTCGCTCCAATTGTTCGGGTCGAAGCCGAACTCCGTCAGCCGTTGTGCGAAAAGCGCTGAATCCGCCGGGTAAACGGTCTGCAATGCGCGACAGGCCGCATAGCTGATGGCCATCTGTTTTGAAGCGAGGTCGCGTTCGTTGGCAGGGCGGCGCTCCACCTTCAGATGCACGGGCACGGCCGCGCTGTCATAGCGGCTCCACGCGTCGTACATCGAGCGGGCGACCAGCGCCACCATGCGGCTGCTCACCGGTGGGCGCGGGCGGTTGCGCTCGGTGTCGTTGGCGGTGCCCTCGAGCAGCACCCCGCCCCATTTGTAGGCCATGTTGTCCTTGCCAGTGGGCTCGGGCGCGGCTGGTTTGTCTTGAACAACTGGTGCCGGCTGCTGCGAACAGGCCGCGAACACCAGCAGCACAGGAAGGAACAAGTAGCGCATCTCTCGGTGGGAAAGGCCGTGAGTTTAGCAAGCTTCAACGGCTCCGGCATTGACCATGGACAGGACCTATGGCGCGCTATGCCGGGACGCTTAATTTCAACCCCATGCGCAACCTTCCCTTCCTCGCGGGCACGCTCATCACCGCAGCGATCCATGCCCAAGGCACCTTCAGCGTGACCAGCACCACCGTGGGCGGCCAGGCCACGGACGAGCAGGTCTTCAACGGCTTCGGGTGTACGGGCAAGAACATCAGCCCGCAGCTCAGCTGGCGGAACGCGCCGGAGGGCACCAAGAGCTTCGCCATCACCTTGTACGACCCCGATGCGCCCACAGGCAGCGGCTGGTGGCATTGGGTGGCCTTCGATATCCCCGCCTCCACCACAGGAATTCCTGCCGGTGCGGGAACGAGCGGTATGCCGGGGATGCCCGCAGGCGCGGTCCAGAGCATGACCGACTTCGGCCAACCGGGCTATGGCGGCCCCTGCCCCCCGCCAGGACACGGACCGCACCAGTACATCCTCACGGTGTACGCGCTGAAGACCGACAAGCTCGGGTTGGACAACAAGGCCGGTGCGGCCATGGTGGGCTTCAATCTGAACCAGCAGATGCTCGCCAAAACGAGCCTGGTGTTCTACTACGGGCGCTGAACACCTTTGTCCCCTATCCAGAAGTAACGGCGGACAACACATGACCATCGAACATCGCGAAACGCGCACCTCCATCGCCCACTTGACGCGTGTGCGGCCGGACTATCTGGAAGTGGTCTACCACCCGGGCGGCAAGCTCTCCACCGCATCCCTGAAGGAGGTGCGCGAAGCGCGTCGCGAACTCATGGGCAACACGCCTTATGCGATGTTCAGCATACTCCCGGATGACATCGACTTCGAACTCGGTGCGATGAGCGTGGACCATCTCGCGGACGACCGTCGCGATGGGAACTTCCTGGCCATCGCCGTGGTGACGCGCACCAACATGATCGGGATGATCCTCAAGCTCTACTTTTCCTACTACCCCCTGCTCACGCGGCTCCTCGTAACGGACAAGGAGGCGGAGGCGCGTGCGTGGATGGACGCCCAGTTCAACGAACTCAGCATGTCCGGCTCCTGATCTCAGCGGCTCACCGCTACCTCGAACGTGTAGTGGTGTACCTTCTCCACGATATCGATCACCATCGATCCGCTCAGGCCCTGGAGTTCCCCGGTGGCCGAGTCCGGTACCACCGTGATGCGCTGCTCCGGGTTGCCGCGATGCATGGCACTGCTGTGCTGCAAGGCGAACCCGCCCTCGCGACCGAGCAGTTTTCCCGCGAACCGCTCCAGCGCCACGTAAGCGCCTGACGCCTTTTCCTTGTCCATCATCCCGATCATCTCCACCACGCTCGTCCCCTCCAGGTCGCCGAGGAAGACCTTGTCGAAGCGCATGCGGCCCGCGCCGATCTCGTCCGTGCTCTTGTCCGCGGAGAGCGGCGTGGCTTTGATGGAAAAGGTGCCCTTGAGCGTCGCGTTCATGCTGGACCGGTTGCGTCAAACGTACGCTCTGACCAGAAACCGCGTGCGGGCTCTGCGGTCGATCGCCATTCACGGATCCCAGGCCGATGCAAGCCTGCCACTGGCGTTTCTTCACATCATCCACGTAGGGCCCGAGCCGATGGACGTGAGCCCGAGGTTGTACCGCACGCCGCCAGAAAGCTGGCCGAGGTGCGAACCGCAGCCGAAGAACAGCCCGCAGCCATCGTCCTTGAGGTCCCCGGTTCCATTGGCATCCTCTCGACCGGTACCTCGAATTCGCGCGCGATGTCAACACCTGAACAACAGACAGCCGCGTACGGCATGTGGCATATCGGGCAACCACTTCCCCGGTCGCGGTCACAAGCACCACGGCTCTTCCGTGCTGTTGCATGTTCAACCGTCTGGCATGCCGCATGACCTCTTCCTGATCATGACAACGGCCCACCTGCAACAAGAACTCCGCGAAGCGCTCGCGCGTTCGGTACGCCGCACACAACGACGGCTGTGGATCACGTGCGGTGCCATTGTGGCGATGTGTATGCTCGTCACCGCGCTCTGCTGAGCCTTCCTCGCGCTCCGGCTTCAGGCGGCTGTGCGCCGCTCCATCTCCACGAGTTCGCGGTGCAATTCGCCTTCCTGCGCCTGAAGCGCCACGGCTTCATCCCGGAGTTCCGGGATCCCCTCGGCAGACAACGCGATGAGATCCTGCCAGGTGCGCAGCAGGAAACCCCGCAGCTCCAACAGCCCCGCGATGATGGCCCGTGGCCGATCATCACGCACCGCGCTGCGTTCGGCGTGGTAGACCTTCTCCACCAGGTCCGCGGCCTCTTGGCATACGCAAGGCCGCGCAGGGATACCGTGTTCGAAGGCGGTCCGCTGGAGGCGGTCGTCGATCATCCGGCCCATGCGGTGTTGCGTGGTGAGCAGATGCCCCAGATCCTGGAGGGAGACGCGCCGGGTAAGTGCGGTCAGCAGATGGCCGAGCTTGATGTAAACGAAGTGCAGCTCATCGATCGCCGCGCGGCGTCGGCGCATGTGCTCATCACCCTTGGCCGCGGTCGGATGTCCCATGCCGCCCAACACGCAAACATCCTGCCCGTCGAGTCTACTTCCGGGGCTCTCCGAGCGATTGCTTACCGTTCTCCCGCCGCTCGGTGCGCTTGTCTTGGAGCTTCTTCTTCCCCTCTTCCTTTTTCGCCTGCCACTTCGTGTATTGGTCGGGGGTGAGTACGGCCTTCAGTTCAACGTCGTAACGGTCGCGGCGTTCCTTCATCGCGGCGCGACGTGCCTCGCGCTCCTGGTCGCCGGCAGCGCGGTCCTTTTCGGCTTCGGTCGCTTGCTGCCGGTTCATCACCTCCACGCGCTCGACCTGTTCAGCGCTCAGCCCGAGCTCCCGCGTCATGCGTTCGGTGCGGGCCTTCACCCGCTCGTCCACCGTTCCGTGCGGCCTCTCCTTGGGTGCCGCTCCGTCCTGTGCGTAACCCGAGACGCTTGCGGCCACGAGGGCCACGCCTATCATCCACTTCTTCATGGTTCCTGATGTTGTTGGCATAGGACCTGCGCCGCGCCCCAAGGTTCGATCTCGCCGGACAGGGTAAGCGCAACTTGGCTAGTGCCGGGCGCCCCCGGTGTACTGGTCGAGCCAGCCGAGCACCGTGGAATACCACTGCCGCGAGTTGCGCGGCTTCAGCACCCAATGGTTCTCATCCGGGAAGCGCAGGAACCGGGAGGGCGTTCCCTTGGCCTGCAGCGCGGTGAACGCGCCTATGCCCTGCTCCAGCGGTATGCGGTAGTCCAGGTCCGAGTGGATGATGAGCATCGGCACCGTCCAGTCCTTCGCGTGCAACGCCGGGTTGAACTTGTCGTACAGTTCTGGTTGCGTGAAGGGCGAACCGCCTTGGTCCCATTCATCGAACCACATCTCCTCGGTGGTGTAGCCCATGCTGCGCGCATCAAAGACGCCGTCATGCGACACCAGGCATTTCCACGGCTCCTTCCACTGGCTCGCGATCCAGTTCACCATGAAGCCGCCGTACGAAGCGCCCAACGCCGCCGCGCGATCACCATCGAGGAATGGGTATGTTTTCAAGGCGTGCGCCCAGCCCTTCTG
>JAGODO010000157.1 GCA_017998165.1 Flavobacteriales bacterium
ATTGGCCACTGACTTGCGCACGTAGAGCGAGTCATCGGCACGCAACCGTTCCAGGATCGGCGTGGTCAGCTCCGGGTCTTTCAACACGGCATCCAGGCGGAAGGACCACGGCAACCGCGGACGGCTGCCTTCTGAGGCGAGACGACGCACATGCTCGCTTTCATCTTCGGCCCAGGTGCGCATCTCCTTCAGCGTACCCGTCGCATCGCGGCGGAAGAACTCGCGCACGGCGAACTCCGATGAGCCGAACGAAGTGAAGTACTTCAACGCATCGAGCGAGAAGGCGGGATCATCATGCCCGAATTGGCCGACGAAGTCCGGATAGAGCAGCGCAGTGTAGCCCCTGGGCAAGCGCTCGGCCACCTCCTTCAACGCGTTCACTGACTTACGGAAGTCATCGGGCAGGTGCTTGCGCAGCGTGATGCTCGCGTGGCGTATTCGGGCGTTCAACTCGCGCGTTCCATTGCCTTCGAGCAGATCCTTCACCAAGGCCGTGCGCTTCACCTTGGGCGCGGCGATCCCCACCTCTTTCGCCAGGCGATCGAAATACGCCCGGTTGAACATCTCCTTCAGTTGATCGGCCATGCGGCGAAGAGGCTAGGGCTTGTCCCGACCGGCGAAGCGTTCCTTCGCTTCCAGGGACCCGATCGCCCGCAACACGTTCTTCTTGATCGCCTCTTCACTCTTCAGGTGACCGATGTAGCGCATGATCTCCTTCCGGCGTGAAGGAGCGAGCGCTTCGAAGACCATGCGTGCTCGGGTGTTCTTCTTCAACGCGGCTTCCAAAGCGGGTGGCATCGTTATCGTTCGATCGCGCGGGTCGAACGCGATGCGTAAGCTCACGCGATCGCCGACGCCCTTCTTCGCGGCTTTGAGCATGGGGCCATTGAGGTAGAGGCGCCAAGCGCCCGCATACCTCACCAGCGTTTGGATGAAAGCTTGCCCATCTAGCGTGCCGTGTACCGGTATCGGCCCCTTGTCCCTGCCGGCCTGTGCGAAGAGTTTCTTCAGCGTGGCTTCTGGCAGCGGGACATACGGGTTGATGCCGATGATGAGGATGTCGGCCTTGAATGCAGGAAGCTGGGCGGGCGGGCGAGCGGGCATACTGCGCGAAGGAACGCACACCCGTCTTCCGTCCTGCGCTGCGATGACCGTACCTGGCATGGGTCGCCGGGTCTCACCACATGGACAGCTACATTGCCAGCATGCTATCGAGGCTTTGTCCCATCCTCTTCCTCGTGTGCGTTCTCGCGCAGCTTGCCGGCCACGCGCAATGGGACCGGGGTGAGGAAGAGAAGGTGTTCACGATCGACCGCTATGATCTGTTGGACGGCAGGACGGAGGTACCGGGTGTGGGGCGGGAAGTGCCGGGCGTCGACCTGATCAAGAAGTGTACACCGCGATGCATCTCAGGGGATGACAGTCTCTATACGACCCGTGACTTCGTTGACGGATCATGGCCGGAACCGAGGACGAAGGAGGACAGTGCGGCCGTACCCGGCAGGATCCACTGGATGCGGCTCCATCTGCGGACGGATACGGAGCTGAAGGACCAGACCTTGTTCCTGGATGTGTCGTGCAAGGCCGATGTGGTGGTGTACGTGAACGGAGTGGAGGTCCTTCGATCAAGCAGCCGCGCCGCCCAGCGAGCAGCGGATGGGACACCCGATGGTGAACCGCCACGCATTGCCGTGCCCGTGTCCTTTGCCGGTGATGACAGCAAGGAGGTGATCGCCGTGCGCATGGACCTCGGTGAGGGCAGCAGTGGGTCACGACCGGAGCTGCGCCTCACGCTGCACGACCGGCGCATCGACGGCATCGTGCAACAAGACAACCTGCATGCGGGCTCGTTCATCGGCATCAACCTCATCATCTTCTTGTTGTCGATCATCCTCTGGTCTTTCGACCGCACGGACCACAACTGGTTGTTGCTGGCGTGGATCACGCTCATCGCGGCGTTCACGTCGTTCACGTTCACAGCCGGCAGATGGGACATCGGCATGAGCCCCACGACGCATTCCGTGATGGCCCACGCGACGGGAGCGCTCCGCTTTTGGCCCAACTACCTGCTGATCCTGCTGCTTCGGCGGCTGCTCGGCATGGAGCGTTGGAAGCACGCGAAGTTCTATGCGGCGGCCATGGTCCTGCTCACGTTGGGGATCGTCGTCGGTAGTATCCTCGTCGAGCTCGGACTCGATGACAACGAAGTGGAAACGTCCGTCCTATCGGTCACCTTGTTCGTAGTGTTCGTGATCGGCGCCGTCATAGTGGGGGCAGCACTGATCGGGATCTTCGTCCAGGTCGTACGCCTGGGCACGAGGTTGCTGCGATCGAAGGGATATGTCCGGTGGATCGGTGCAGGGGCTCTCTTCAGCAGCCTTGCCGCGGCGTTCTTCTGGGTCATCATCAACTTGACGCATCTGCCGAAGATCTCCTGGTTGAGCACGGTTTCAGACTATTTCAACTACGTGGGGTTGAGCATGTCCGCAGCCGTGTTCATGGCGATCCGTTCCGCTCATCACAACAAGGCCGTCGCCCGTCAGCGCGATGACCTTGACAAGGAAGTGCACGAGCGCACCGCCGAACTCCGACAGGAGCGCGACCGGTCGAACGAACTGCTGCTGAATATCCTGCCGCACGAAGTGGCCGAAGAACTGAAGCGCACGGGTGCTGCAGCAGCGAAACACTTCGATCAAGCCTCGGTCCTCTTCACCGACTTCAAGGGCTTCACCACCATGAGCGAAAAGGTCGGTGCCGGTGAACTGCTGCAAGAGCTCAACACTTGCTTCAAGGCCTTCGATGACATCATCGGCGCGCGGGGCATCGAGAAGATCAAGACCATCGGCGACTCGTTCATGTGCGCCGGTGGATTGCCTGACCCGAAGAGTTCCTCCCCCGCTGATGTGGTGTTCGCCGCGCTGGAGATGCAAGCCTTCATGGAGAAGCGGCGCATCGAACGTGAGGTGGAAGGCAAGCTCGCTTTCGTCATGCGCGTGGGCATCCACACGGGCCCGGTGGTGGCGGGCATCGTGGGCGTGAAGAAATTCCAGTATGACATCTGGGGCGACACCGTGAACACCGCATCACGCATGGAGTCCTCGGGCGAGGTCGGCCGGGTGAACCTCAGCGGCGCCACCTATGAACTGGTGAAGGACGTTCCGGGGCTGGTGTTCACACCGCGTGGTAAAGTGCAGGCGAAGGGCAAGGGCGAGATGGAGATGTGGTACGTGGACCGCGCTTGATCCGGGCGCTCATTGCCGTTCGAACCGGTACACGAGCGCGTCGCTGAAATGCCCGCAAGCATCCTCCTGCCAGAATACGCCGCCGTTCTTCGCAACCACCCGTTGGCTGGCGATGTTCTCGCGAGCGACTTTCGAGGCTACGTACGGCAGCTTGTGCGTATTGAACGCGAGGTCGAGCATCAGACGCACGGCCTCGCTGGCATAGCCGTGGCCCCATTGCGTGCGCAGCAACCGGTAGCCCATGAGGACCTCGCCGTCCTTCTGCCTGCGCAAACTGCACCGGCCGATCCATGTGCCGTCGTCCGTTTCGATCGCCCAACGGCCGATGCCGTCAGGTAGTTGCTGATCGATGTTCGCGATCCACGCACGGGCAGCATCAAGGTCGGCAAAGGGAACGTCATGAACGTACTTCAGCACTTCGGGATCGCTGTTGAGCAGAACGATGTTCGCCGCGTCGGGATCGTCCATCTCGCGCAGAATGATCCGTGGGCCGCGAGCAACGATCATGCGTTCTCCTCCTTATCCATCGGGAGCTTGGGCACGTCTTCGATGCGGGTGAACACAGGCCTGCCCTTGGCGCGGATGAGATCGCGTTCCATATTGGCGCCGGGACTTTCACCGATGAGCAGGAGCGCATCGCACGCACCGATCACGGGCACATGGCCCATCTCCAGCAGTCGCGCCGCCGCGGCGTTCATGGCGTCGAGGTCGGCCTGTCGCTGCGCTTCGAAAGGCGCCGAATAGGGTCCGGCCAAACCGATGATCATGTTCAGCGGAAGAGTTGGATCGTTTCACCTGTTGCGGGCTGCACCACCTTGCAGCGATAACAAGGCACGTCGATATCCTCGATCCTTTCCGGGCTCCGGTAGATCACAACGGTCCTGGCCCCGATCTCCTTGCCGGCCTTTTTCACCTCGGCCACGATCGCGGGTGAGACGAACACCAGGTCCAGGTCCGTGGCCGCGAGCAGGTCCTTGATATCAGTGGTCGCGCCCGAGAAGAAAATGCGGCGACCGTTCCATTGGACGAGATAGGAATAGTGCGGGACCTCGCCGATGGGTGCCGACACCGGATGCACGTAGATCGCGGTCTTCTCACCGAGCCGTTCCGTGCGGCGCTCCAGCAGTTCCCCCTCCATGGAGGGCATGAACGTGCGGCCACCCGGCGGTGGCGTGGCCGGTTCGGAAGCGAAGAGGACGACGTCGTCCACACCGATCGTCGCCAGGTCCGCCGATGTGGGCTCATCGCCGAAAACATGGAAGCCGTCCAGATCCAGGCGGACGAGCCCCGGACTGACCAGGGTGGCCGTGGGGCGCTGGGCGGAAATGGCGATCGCGGCGCAGAAAAAGGCACCTGCGGAGAACGAACGGAACATCATGCTGTTGAAAGTTACGGTCCGAAAGATGCGCACGAACGCGCAGGACGTTACACTTGCATCGACCACGGATCAAGCAATCCTCCTGACGCATGGCAACCCAGGTCACGCACGACATACGCATCAGCGTAAAGGCGAATTACTCTGATGAGCAGAGCGATCCGAAGGTGGGGCGTTTCCTGTTCAGCTATCGGATCCGCATCGAGAACCGCAGCGCGCGCACGGTCCAGTTGCTGCGCCGCCATTGGCGGATCGTGGACAGTCTGTTCGAGCCTCGGGAGGTGAAGGGGCCCGGCGTTGTCGGTGAGACCCCCGTGCTCGCCCCGGGAGAGCATTTCACCTACACGAGCTTCTGCGACCTGCGCAGCGGTTTCGGGCGCATGCAGGGTTCGTACCGCATGCGGAATACCGACGACGACAGTACGTTCGACGTTACCATCCCCGAGTTCGACCTGATCTATCCGATAGCGGGGAACTGAGGATCGTTAATTGAGGTCAACCGGCGGGGACCGGTCGCGTGAGGCTTACTTTCGCCGCACGCCATGGAACGGATCCATCCTTACAAGCCGGTGTACTGGTCACCCGTCATGCGGGTGCTGGCGTTGTTCATGGCATTCAACCTGTTCATGCTGCCGCAGGTACTCACCGCGCAGAGCATCGTGAACCTGTACGCCGAATGCGACCAACAACCTCCCCCCATCATCGAGGAAGAGGTGTTGAAACATGCATGCTCCATCCACCGTGCTCCGGTGCCCGGTAAGCGTGCGGATGGCCTGGTGGTGCTGATGCACCAGTACGAAGAGCGGATGATGGACCATCCCCTGATGGACGTCCCGCACCAGCCGCCCCGTTCCTGATCCCTGATGCCGGGCCCCCGGGCCCCCGTGCTGTTCGCATGGCCGCGCGCTTCAGGCGGTGCCAGCGCTTGCGTCGCGTTTCTCATCCTTCAGGAATCCCACATGAAACCATCTTCCCTGTTCTCCACATGGCGGAACGATCTGCCATCCTCTGTCGTCGTTTTTCTCGTGGCCCTGCCGCTGTGCCTGGGCATCGCGCTGGCCTCGGGCGCCCCGCTCATCTCGGGGGTGGTCGCCGGGGTGGTGGGTGGCCTCGTTGTCGGCCTGGTCAGCGGATCGCCCGTGGGCGTGAGCGGTCCTGCGGCCGGCCTTACGGCCATCGTGCTCAGTTCCGCCCAGGATCTCGGCGGCTTCGAACTGCTGCTCACCGCCGTGATCCTGGCGGGGTTGCTGCAGATCGTGCTGGGATACGCGAAGGCCGGGGTGATCGCCTATTACTTCCCCAATTCGGTGATCCACGGGATGCTGGCCGGCATCGGCGTGCTCATCATCCTCACCCAGCTCACGCACGCCGTGGGGTACGATCACGAGCCCGAGAGCGACGAGACGTACCACTACGCGGAGATCTCCCACATGCTGGAGCACATCACCCCCGGTGCGATCGCGATCACGCTCGCGTGCCTTGCGGTGCTGCTGCTCTGGGAGCGCCCGTTCATCAAACGCAACAAGGTCCTGGGGGCGGTCCCCGGGTCCATGCTGGCGGTGCTGATCGGCATGGCGCTCGGCGGGGTCTTCGTCGGTATCCCCTCCCTCGCATTATCGCCGGAGCATTTCGTTGACCTGCCGGACGTCAACGGCATCTCGGACCTGCCAAGGCCGGACTTCAACGGCTTCTTGGACCCGGCGGTGTGGAAGGTGGCGGCCGTGATCGCCATCGTGGCCAGCTTGGAAACGCTGCTGTGCGTGGAGGCGACAGACAAGATGGACGGGCTGAACCGGACCACGCCGGCCAACCGTGAGCTGCACGCGCAAGGTCTGGGCAACATCGTGAGCGGCCTTTTGGGCGGACTTCCGGTGACGCAGGTGATCGTGCGCAGCTCGGCGAACATCCAATCCGGGGGGCGCAACAAGCTGTCCACCATGATGCACGGCGCGTTCATCCTGGTCGCCGTGCTCGCCTTTCCGGGTCTGCTGCGGATGGTGCCGCTGGCGAGCCTCGCGGCGGTGCTCTTCATCGTGGGCTACAAGCTGATCAAACCGAAGCAGTTCATGGAGATGTGGCATCAGGGCCTGATGCGGTTCCTGCCCTTCACGATAACGGCCGCAGGGGTGGCCTTCATCGATCTGCTCAGCGGCGTGGGCCTGGGCATGGCGGTGGCGGTGTTGCATATCCTGTGGAAGAACTACCGCATACCGTTCCACTTCGACCGCGACCGGCACAACGCGGGCGAGCCGATCCGCATCCAGTTGAGCGAGGACGTGACCTTCCTGAACAAGGCGGGCATCAAGCGCACGCTGGGCGAATTGCCCAACGGGTCGCGGGTGGTCATCGACGCCAGCCGCACCGTGGACCTGGACCCGGACGTGGACGAGATCATCCAGGAGTTCCGGGCGGAGGCACCGGGACGCGGCATCCAGGTCGAATGCACCGGCTTCGGCCAGCACCGTCCGCAGAACACGAAGGTGCTGTTCCGGCAGGTGATCCTCACCGCCGCGCGCTCTTTCGCCTCCAGCAAGAGTTGACATCCATCCTGGCCGGTCCGCGCTCCTGCGGCGGCCAATAAGCATTCTCCATGAACACAAAGAACAAGTCCGTTAATTCGGCCAACGCCGAAACGCTCGCTGAAATGGCAGACCACATCGCCCGCCCGCACCTGCACAAGGAATTGCTCGATCGCAACCGGGAATGGAGCGAGCGCATGCGCCAGGAGAATCCCGAGCTTTTCACCGAACTGGCCAAGCACCAGCATCCGTTCTTCCTGTGGATCGGCTGCAGCGACAGCCGGGTGCCGCCCAACCAGATCACCGGCACCATGCCGGGCGACATGTTCATCCACCGCAACGTGGCGAACATGGTGGTGCATACGGACATGAACCTGATGAGCGTACTGGACTACGGCGTGAACGTGCTGGGGATCGACCACGTGATCGTGTGCGGGCACTACAACTGCGGCGGCGTGAAAGCCGCCATGGGCCCGGAGTTCGGCGGGCCCGCCTCCAGTTGGGTGCGGCACATCCGCGACGTGGGGCGCTGGCACCATGAGGAGCTTGCCGCGATCAAGGATGAGCAGGTGCGTTTCGACAGGCTGGTGGAGATCAATGTGGCCGAGCAGGTCTATGCGTTGAGCCAGACCGCGGTCCTTCGGGATGCCTGGACGAAAGGACGGAAGATCCAGGTCCATGGCTGGGTGTACAGCCTCACCGATGGTCTGATCAAGGACCTGAAGGTGACACGCTCCGGTTACGTGCCCGAGGAGGGCGGCGTGGATCTCGC
>JAGODO010000158.1 GCA_017998165.1 Flavobacteriales bacterium
AGGGCATTGCGCATGGAGAAATCACCGGCATAGTCCTTCAGCTGGGATTCGTTCTTGAAGAGCTTCTCCAGGTTATCCCGCAGTCGCTGGCTGAGCAGCAGGCAGGAATCCGTGTTGGCCTTGATGGATGCCACGACGGCCTGGCCCTGATCGGCGCGTTCCACCATGAAGGTCTTCATCAGGTAGTGCGTATTGGCCATGCGCACGCACTTCATGCCCTCCGCCTTCAGTGCCACGGGCTTGGGGGCGTTCGCGTCGCGCTTCTTCTCCGCGTAGTTGATCGAGCCCCCGAGCCAGTTGTTGGTCGTGTTGGCCATGTTCAGCATCACTTCGGAAAGGCCATCGTACAAGCGCTGGCGCTCTGCCGGCGGAACGTTCGTGGGCTCCGCATAGGTCACGTAACCGAGGTAGTGGACGCCTTTGCCGGTCTTCAACAGGTCGGCCAGATCGGTGGCATCCACGCGGGTGCCGTTCACCTTCTTGGCGCTCTCGAAGAACGGATTGGCCGAGTTGTCCGGGTTGCGGCCGAGATGGATCACGATGTTGGTCTCATCGTCCTGGCAGATCTCGATGGCCTGTTTGAGCGCGAAGTACACCGCCCGCTGATCGCTTTTGTCGCCTTCGTTCCGCGGCACCACCTGTTTCAGCCGGGCCAGGAATGGCGTGATGCTGTTGGTCGGTCCGAACTTCTCACAGTAGTTGGCCAGCGGGTCAGCTGCGGGATCGGCCTGTCCGGAGAGCTCATTGCGATAGACGACGCAACTGTAATCGATGGGGGCCTTGTCCTTGTACTTCTTGGCGAGGGCTGAGACCGCCGCGCTCACGAATTCGATGTGCTCGTCGGCCTTGAGGCTGCCATCCATGACGAAGACGACGTTCACGTCCGCGAGGCGCTTCTGGATCCTGTCATACTTGTCGGCCAGGGCCTGGAGTTGTTCGTTGTTGAAGTCCTCCAGGACCCCACCACTGGAGATCGTGGTGATGCCCGAAACGCCGGTCTGGAACGTGCAGTTGTCTTGACCGAGTGCTCCGCGCGCCGCGCCGAAGACCGGATAGCGGAACAGTCGCCCGGACATGCGCGGGTCACGCTCGGGATCTTTGTTGAAAGCCGGATCCCGCTGGGGGCCGTCGACGAGCCCTTCACCCTTGCCGGTCTTCACGTACGACGACATTTCGGCCTGTGCGCCGGCCGCGAAGAGCTTCGCTTGTATACCCGTGCTTTTGCGCTCGGCCAGGGCTTCGGGCGCGAAGTTGGGCTCCAGGCAGAGGCGTGTTCCCCAGGTCTGCACGCGCTTCTCGCTCACCCAACCCAGCAGGCCCAGGTCCGCACCGGAGGACAGTTCATCATTCTGGCTGACGAGGTAGAAGCCATCCCCCTTGTTCTCGCCGGGCACGTACTTGTAGACGAAGAGCACATCGTAGATGAACTTCTCCTTCAGCACGGTGGCCGAGGGAGACGGGCCAGCGAGCAGCTTGTACTTCTCCTTGTTCGCGTCCAACGCGATCTCCGCTGCCGCTTTCACGGTATTCACGACGAAGGCCTTGATCTCGATGCCCGTGATCGGGTCCTCCATCGGCCTCCGCCACAGCACCAGTTCGGTCTTGCGCACCCACCAGCTCGCGGGACCGCGCTGGTCTTCGCTCACCAGTACGAAGGGGCCATCCTCCTTGTAGATGTACAACCGGGTGGAGAAGCCCGGGACGGTGCCGATGCGTTTGCCGTTGGGCTCATCATAGATGGCGATGTTCTCCCGGTCGGAGAAGGCTCTCCAGGCTTCCTTGTCGTCGCGTTTGGAGGCTTCGAAATTCTCGTAGTCCGCACGCTTTTCGCCCTGCTCATCGATGAACTTCAGGTCACCGATGTCGTACTTGACCTCCTTCCAGATCTGGGGTTCTTCCATGGGCTCCTTCTGCGCGTGCGCGTCCGGCAGAAGGCTGAGCCACAGCAGGAGGGAAAGCGGTAAGGCGGTCCTCATGTGTTCGTTCCCGAAGCGTCGGGTGCGTTAAAGGGTCAGGCCCAGGGTCAGGCCGATGTACGTCTGGTAAGGGCTGCTCGACAACGTGGAAAGCGCCGGGCGGTCGTTGTTACCCTCGTTCCGGAAATAGTCCTCGCCGAGCACGATGCCGTTCGCGCGGGTGTTGCCGACCAGCTGGAAGCGCAGGCCGATGTTGTATTTCACGTTGCCGCCGCTGCGGATGAGGATAGAGGGCAGGAAGCCGAAGGAGAGGAAGCCCTTCTTGTCCAGCACGAGGTCATCGAGCAGGCTCGTGCGACCGGTGGAGAACTCGATGACGTCGCCTGTCGCGGCCTCCTTTACGGCAGCGTCCGCATGGGTATAGGTGAGGGCCTGGGGTCCACTGGCGCTCATCGTATCACCGGCGATGACATGGTTCGTACCCGTGAGGTCCAGTTCGTAGTCCCCATCGATGGAATTGGCCAGGACGATGCTGTAGCTCACCTCGGCTTCCAATGACAGGTCCATGTTCCTGTTCAACGGGAGGCGCTTGGAGATACCGAAGGGGATCTCCAGCGCTGTGGATCGGACGGTCTCGTTCAGGTTGCTTACGCGGGTGCTGATGTCTATGGTCGGTTCCGGATCCACGATCAGGCCTTGGCGGCCGTAGGCGGGGGTTAATCCCACCTTGGTGCGCACATACTCCAGGTCCCCATGGTCCAACTCAACGGTGCGCATCGCCACGCGCAGCCCGGTCTTCATCCAAAGACCCTTCTGTTTGAGGCTCTCTGAAGGGCTGAAATACCACACGATGCCCGCCTTGATGAGCGTTCCGCTCGCATCCGGCGTGAAACCGAGCTGGTCGTCGAAAGCGGGGGTGCCCATGGCGACCATCGGTGCGAGCTCGAGCATGAGCGTGTTCGGTTCACCCGGGGCTTCGCCCTCGACGTTCTCGATACCGAAATGCCCGTTGAGGTATTTGACCACGGCGATCAGTTTCACCGTGTAGGGCCTGTCCAGGTCCTGGCGGTTGCCACCGCCTTGCGACAGGGGACTGACCGGGATATGCTTGGTGTAAGGGATGCGGTAGCGGAAGTCGCTCTTGTCGAACTTCACGTAGGTGATGGCGTCGCGATCGATCTCGGTGGTGAACTCGAACCGCTCGGGGTAGGCCTGTTCGGCTTCGAAGGCGTACCGATGGACGTCAACGGAGGCCCCGCGATCGCGGCAGATATCACAGGGATGGCGGGCGGACTCGTCGGAGAATGCGGACAGGAATGCCTGGCTGCGGGTGTGGATGTCGCGCAGGTCGTTGAAGGTCTTCTCGAGGAAGGCAACGGCCTGGTCCCGCAAGGTGTCCTTTCCGGCCAAGGGTGCGTCGTATGCGCGCGTGGCCGTCACGAGGACCGAAGCGCAGATGAGAAGCGATGCACGTGTCCGCATGGCCGATCAGTCGATGATCAGTTTGATCGTGCGGTCGAATTCCGTGCTCCAGGCCCGCAGGACGTACACCCCGCTCCCGAATCGCTCCAACCCCAGCGTGATGGTATTGAGGCCCGTCAGGGGAAGCAGACCGGTGGCAAGGGAACGCCCTTGCGCGTCGGACAACATGATGCGGAGCGGCACCTCGCTTTCACCGGTGGCTTCGACAGTGACCGGCCCGCCGCGGGAAGGGTTGGGGTAGGCACGCACGCGCACTTCATGTTCACCCCCCCCCTGAGAGGGGCATTCGTTCATGAGGGATGCGGGCGTTGCGCAGAACATCGTGGTGCTCCAACATTGGAGTCCGTTGATGCTGGTGCGGACGATGTAATAGGGCATGGTGTCGCAGCCGGCGATGTGCGCCGCGTCGAAGGTGGTCTGGTCGGTGCGTGCGGAGTCCGCGATGAACAGGCCACCCTGCAGACGTCCCCAGATGAAGTGATCGGCCAGCGGGTCGATGATCGCCAGCCCATGCGGTTCGAAATAAACGATACCCTTCGGGCAGGAAGACTGCGCGGACGAGAGCTGCACGTCGAAGGTCGCCGTGTCCGGGCACCCGCCGCCCCGGATCAAGGTGATCGTGGTGGTGATGATCGCCGGTTCACCGCCGGGGTGGTCCCAGTGGGCCGTGATCGTATCGCCGGACAGGCCGTTGAACTGCCAGTACGGGCATTGCCAGGAATACCCGCTCGATCCACTGCCTTGGATGAACAGCGTTTGATACTCACCGTCGCAGGCCGTTCCGTCTTCGCTCAGTCCGACGATCACCGGTGGTGTATCCGGCTGCAGAACGGTGATCTCCACCTGGTCCGAGTCGGGGAGGCACGGGGCGTTGGCCACGTTCCATTGGAAGGTGAAGACCCCCGGAGCGCTGGGAGCGAATGTTGTCGCGGGTGCGTGGATATCGGCGAAAGTCCCGGCTGGGCCGGAGAGGAGCGTCCATGTACCCAGGCCGGGTGTCGGGTCGCTCGCGAGCAGCGGAAAGGACCCTGTCAAGCAATAGCTCCCATCCGGGCCGGCGAAGGCGGGGATGGAGAGGCCATTGACCACCACGACGATGGACGTGTCCCGATCCGGGCAAGTGGAACCGGTGATGGTCCACGTCAAGTGATATGTGCCGACAGTGTCAGGCAGCAATACCACCGAGGAATCACTTCCAGGCACGGGTTGCAATTGGCCAGGTGGAGAACCGGAAGCGATGGTCCAGATGCCCGTGAAGGGCGTCGGGTCGTTACCGACCAGGTCACTGGAATTGCCGAAGCAGATGGTGTCCTCGATGGCGACCGCCGTAAGGACCGGCGGATCGACCGTTTGGACGAAGACCGTATCCCCGAGCTCGATGGCGGCACATCCCGCGTCGGCCAATGCCGTGATGAGGTATGCGCCTTCCACCAGCGGCTGCACGATGAGCGTGTCCTCGTTGAAGGCGATGTGGTCCACCGGACCATTCGGCGTTTGCAGGGTGAAGTCGAAGGGAGCGGCTCCGGTGAACGCGAACAGCAGGCTCGCCTCGTCGTCAGTGGAACAGATGAGCAGGTCCGAAGGCAGGGTCACGGTGGGGCGCTCCAGGACAACGATCTCCAGGCTGTCGGTGGCGATACACCCGTTCCCATCGTCCGCAGTGACGGTGTAGGTCCTGCTGACCGTTGCGGTACAGGTGGTCTGGCCACCTGTCGTGGAACTCAATTCGTCCGCAGGGGACCAAGTGAAGAACGCGACGCCTTGTCCATCGGCGAAGAGGGTGGTGTTCGCTGTATCGCAGAACGGACCCGAGGGGTCGACGGTGGCCGTAACGGTAGGGAGCGGGTTGACGACCACCTCCACCTCCTCGGAGATCACTGTGGAATCCAAGCAACTCACCAGGCAGCGATAGAAGGTTGTCCCATCAGGGACTATGGAAAGCGCGTCACCGGTCGCACCGGTGATGTCCGTCCACGTGGTAGTCGAGTCCTGCCATTGGAATGTCACCGCCACGCCGAGATCCCCGACCAGGTTGAGGTCAACTTGGGTGCCGGCGCAAACCGACGCATCGGAGACCTCCACCGACTGGATATCGAGGCTGTCGCACTGGGCTGCGACCTGTCCACCGACACCGGCGGCAAGAGCGAAGGCGATGGCGGTCCGGCGGCGCATCAAGGGTCAGCGTACGAACCGCAGGTTGTAGATGCAGGTCTTCTCGTCCAGCATCGTCAGGGTGATGTTGCTGTCGCGGATAGCGCGCCCGTTCCTTTCCTCGCGGAACTGGTTGCCCTTGGTCTGGAAGAATCCTAGCTGTCCCGGGCTCACGGCCTTCACGGTGATCTTGTACCGGTAATCGGCGTTCATGATCGGCAGTGATGTGAAGCTGGCCTTCACGGCCTCGTAGGCATCATGCGCGCCTTTGGTCTTGATCGTTATCGAGCGCTTGCCCGTGCAGTTGCTGAGGCACTCGATGGTGATCTCGATGTTGTCGATCTTCCCTGTCGCGAAATAGTCGAATCCGGTGAACATGCAGTCATGGATAGGGCTCACGATGAAGGAGGTGGCCTGGTCCAAGAATTCCACCTGGTTGCGTGTGGGCCGCTCCACCGGTACCAGGAACGCGGTGCCCTCGGTCTTGACGGAACGTGGGAAACAATCCGATGAGGCGACGGGAGCCGGCGGCTCATATGCCGGCGGCGTCCACTTCTCCGGCTTCGGTTTCACCGGAGCAGGCTCCGCCTTTTTCGGTTCGGGTTTGGGCGGTGGAGGGGCGGGGATCACGGCCAGCGTCTCCTGGCTTCGTTCCACTTTCCCGGACTTGAATTCGACCTTGATCGCGGCGATGTAGGTGCCGGTGTCGGATGGTGTCCAATCCAGGTTCACGTCAGAACCCGAGCCTGCCTCTTCGCCCGTTCCTGCGCGATTGATGGTCCAGGAGCGCCGGTCGACGTTGGTGGATGCATCACGCAACGAGAAGGTCGCGCCCAGTGGCTGCTCCAGTTCGTTGCCCCACTGCACGTTCAGGCGGTCGCCGTCGATCACATGCATGAGGCTATGCCCTACCTCCTTCAGGTCCAGATAGGCCCGCACGTCATAGTACCCGGTATCCCTGAATGTGTATTCCCGTACCGGCTCGTTCAATTCGAAACTCTGGTATTTCAGACCGGTGATGTCCTGTTTGCGGATGTACCAGGTCAAGGTGTCATTCTCTTGGCTCAGGATGGAATCGGGTATCAGCAGGTCGTAGTCATGCGCCGCGACCAAGGTCCGCTCACTGACCAGTGAATCCGTGTCGTTATCGCGCACCCGGATCGGCTCCGGGGGCTTGGTCTTCAGCCAGCTGATCCCGGCGGAGGTGAGACCCACCAGGCAGAAGGCCAAAAGCGTATAGACGATAGTGCGGTTCATTCCTGCTGTCGTCAATGGCTATTGAAGGGCCTGGGTTCGCTCACATGCCTCCAGCTTCTTTTCGAAGGAATCCTTATCCTCCTTGCAGGTCTTCAATTCATCGGTTTGCTTCCCGATCTTGTCGAAACCCTCCTTGTAGATCTCCTGCAAGCTGGTCGCGCATTGCCGGAGTGATGTGGCCACATCGCCGACCGCTTTGTTGGCACCACCACCTGCCGAGAAAGCTTGGAAGCCGGTGATGGCCTTGTCCAGGTCGTTGACCTTGTTCTTCACTTCACCATCCACACGGCGGCCTGACATCAGCAAGAGGTCGCCGCTCTTGTCGTTGAGCAACTGGATCAACCGGTCGGCGCTGCCGGTCACATCACCCAGGGCCTTGTTGAACTTGTCCTGGTCCAACTGCTCTTCCAGTTGGGCCTGATAGTGCTCCCGCAGGAAGTCATTTTCAACATGGTCCACGCGCCCATGAAGCCATACGAGGGTCACGATAGGGAGCACGGCGAGCAGGAAAAGCAGCAGAAAACGGGTGAACTGGATACGGCGTTCACGGGTGTTGAGCGGTCTCATGGAGCGTTTGAGGTGGTCAGGCGAATATAGGTGGGCCGATCGAACGGATCCGTGAGATGATGCCGCGGTCGGGTGGCGGGCGCCATCAACTCGATGGCAACCGCCAGTTGCTCAGTGACGTGCTCATGACCGCACGGCCTGTTCCTAGTTTCATGGCCTAGCGCGTCTTGAACGCTATCCGATATGAGCAAGCCAGCCGCCCGCGTGGGTGATACGCACGTATGCCCGATGGTGACACCGGCCCCGGCCCCGGTTCCCCACGTGGGCGGTCCGATACTTCCCCCTGGTGTCCCAATGGTGATGATCGGAGGGTTACCTGCTGCCACCATGGGGGACATGTGCATGTGTACGGGCCCCCCGGACGTGATCGCCATCGGATCCACCACGGTGCTCATCGGGGGCAAGCCCGCAGCGCGAATGGGCGACATGACCATGCATGGCGGAACGATCGTCATGGGATGGCCCACCGTACTTATCGGCGACGCGGGCACGGCGAGCGTCACGCCTCCTGGTCCCACCTCCATGTTGGGTGC
>JAGODO010000159.1 GCA_017998165.1 Flavobacteriales bacterium
CTACAGCCACGTGTAAGTCCGCAGAACGCGGTTTGTCCGGAAATTCAGCCCGGTCATCGACAGGCAGGTGAAACTAGTCGAAGGGGTTGGGCGTAGGAGCGCCCCAAACTCTTCGCACTATGCGCTTCGTGCGTTTCTCCATTTTCCCGCTGTTGCTCGCATCAGTGGTCCCTGCCTCGGCCCAGTTCGGCCCTGCGTTCCAGTATGCCTGTGAAGGTCCGCGCAGCGTGGACCTGGCGGATGTGGACGCCGATGGTGACCTGGACATGATCGTGGGTTCCCGCCAGGGACTGGGTGTCTATCTGAACACCGACGGGCATGGAACCCTCGATCAACCCTTCCCGGTAGGCAATGAGGAGACCGTGGCGTGCATGGGCGACCTGAATGGCGATGGCTCTCCCGACATCATCGGAAGTCGCGAGGAGAATGGTGGCCTCTACATCCACCTCAATGATGGCAATGGCGCCTTTACCGGCTCCATCACGCTGGCCGGCACATTGAGCGCCGATGAAATGCACTGCGCGGACCTGGACTCCGACGGCGATCAGGACGCGTTCTTCGTGCTGCCCACCGGCCAACTGGCGGTGAGCTACAACAACGATGGCGAAGGGGATCTGAGCGCGCCCATGGTGGTGGCCACACTCACGCAGATGGCCTTCGCCAAGGCGGTGGATATCGAAGGAGACGGGGATCTGGACGTCCTTTTCTCCTCCCGTGTCGCCAACCAGGTACAGGTCTGCTTCAATATCGATGGTGAGTTGCAGCTTCCCGAGCAACTCAGCGTTTCCGGCTTCGGCACTGCGGAAGACCTTGACAACGACGGGCATCCGGACATCATCGTGGCGAACGTGGCCGCAGGTGTGGTGGGCTGGCAGCGAAACGACCCGGACAACATCGCGTTCGGTTCTCCGGCCTTCCTCGACCAGGCCTTCAACTCACCCGAGAACGTTTGCGCTGTTGACCTGGATGGTGACGGCGACAAGGACGCCGTGGTCACTTCCAGCGCGTTGCAGGAGGTCGCTTGGTACGAGAACATCGATGGTCAGGGGAATTTCGGACCGCACCAGACCGTGACCTTCGACATGCCCGCCACCGCGATCGCCTCGGGTGATGTGGACAACGACGGTGACGAGGATCTTTTCGTAGCGAGCGCCGCGCTCGACAAGGTCGTGTGCTACACCAACCTGAGCAATGCCTCCGGCAAGATCATGGGCCGTGTCTTCAACGACATCAACGGCGATGGTCTCTTCAACGGCAACGACCATGGCCTGATGAACATGCGCGTGGAAGCCACCGACCTCGGCGCCACCTACACCAATGCGAGCGGTCTCTACTGGTTCGAGGCCGTGCCTGCGGGCTATGCGGTGAGCAAACCCGCCGAGGACCACTGGCAGTTCACCACCACCAGCACGTATGTGGTGGAGGTGCCTACGGAGGGTGTTTCGCAGGACAACGATTTCGGTCTACAGGCCAGCGGCGTCTTCAGCGAGCTAACACCGGACCTCGGCAGCGCTCCCATGCGCTGTGGTACGGACATCTCCTACTGGGCCACCGTGACCAATACGGGCAACCAGGTGAGCGATGTCCAGCTGACCGTGAGCCTTGATGCGCTTTCCACCTTCATGACCGCCTATCCAGCACCGAACACCGTGGAGAACGGTGTCGCTACCTGGGATTTCCCGAACACGCAGCCGACCCATTCGCGTGACGTCCACATCGTCGTCCACCTGCCGGGAAGCGACCATGTTGGAGAAACGTTGAATGATGAGGTAGAGGCCACGGCATTGATCGATGGCGTGCCCGCCAGCGTGGACACGCGGACCTATGACCCCATCCTGCTTTGCGCGGTGGATCCGAACGACAAGCAAGTGGTGCCGCCCGGAGAGGGAACGCAGCACTGGACGCCCATGGGAAGCCGACTGGCCTATCGCGTACGCTTCCAGAACACGGGGAATGCCGCAGCCCACGAGGTCGTCATCCTCGACACGCTCGATGCCGACCTGGACCCCTCGACGCTCCGCATGCTCGACTCCAGCCATCCGTACCACGCACTTTTGCAGACGGACGGCGTGCTGCGGATCACCTTCGAGAACATCAACCTGCCGGATAGCGGTACCGACTTCCTCGCGAGCCAGGGCTTCGTCCGCTTCGGTATCGATCACCTCGAAGAGCTTCCCGAGGGCACGTTGGCGCGGAACACCGCGGACATCTATTTCGACAACAACGCACCGGTCATCACCAACACCACGCTGAACACCCTGACGTATGGATCCCTCACGATGGTGCAGGAATCGGACCTGACGGACGCGGGTCTCCTGGTGTTCCCCAATCCGTCGCAAGGGAATGCCACCGTGCGGTTGAGTGATGAGTTCATCGGCCGTGTGGACCTTCAATTGTTCGATCTCAAAGGCCAACTGCTCCAGCAGATCTCCCGCCGGAGCAAGACCTTCCTCATCGAGCGCGGTGAGCTGCCCACCGGCACCTACCTCTTGCGTGCGGTGGATGAGCGCGGAACCGAGCGTGTGACGCGCATGGCCTTCGAGTGATCGACCCCGATCCCGAACAGCGCGATATCGTATTTCACTGGATCAAGCGGGTCGAACTTGCGGAGCTGCCCCGTGAGTTCGACCACGCTTTTCCAGTCGTCCTGTTTCCGCTTCAGCAGACCGAGTTCCCGCGCCACGCGGCCGGTATGAACGTCCAACGGCACGTGCAGGGCAGCGGCCGGGATCCGTTTCCAAAGGCCCAGGTCCACGCCGTGATCGTCCGGGCGCACCATCCAGCGCAGGAACATGTTGATGCGTTTGGCGTTGCTGCCTTTGGATGGGTCGGCCACATGCTTGCGCGTGCGTGCCTCGTGAGAAGGTTCGAAGAAGCGCGACTTGAACCGGGCGATGGCCGCACCCATCTCACCGACTTCACCGTTCTCCAGAAACGCGTGCTCGATGCCACCATGCGCAACGTACAGGTGCCGGATCCCCCGGATGAAATGCCGCGCGTCGATGCCGTTGAACGTCCGGTGTACGAAGCGGTCAAGCTGTGACAGGTCAGTCTCCGTCGCGTTCATCACGAATTCGAACGGCGCTCCGTCCAGCAAGCCGACGAGCTTCTTCGCGTTGTTGATGATCGTAACACGCTGGCCCCAGGCGATCGTGGCGGTCAGGAAGCCGATGGTCTCGGCATCCTCCCGCCGGCTGAACGCGCGCGGGATGTTGATCGGGTCGTCCTCCACGAACTCAGGCCGGGCATAGCGCTCATAGGCCGAGTCCAGCAGGGCCTTCAGTTCGGAGCTCGTGAGCTTGCTGCCCTTGCGTCCCATGGTGCGAAGGAAACGACAGGCTCCCTAGTTTCACGCGGCCAATAGTCCGGACCATGCGCGCTGTTCTGTTCCCGTTCACCATCCTGTTCTCCTTCGCAACGCTGGCTCAGGGCACATTCTGCGATCCGCAGGGTAACGTCGCCATCTTCAGCAACTACGACGGTGGCGCACTCACCATCAATGTCGATCAGGACATCCCGGACCTGCACATCGGTATCGTGAGCTATGAGTTCGCGGTGATCAGCATCACCGGACCGTATGTGTCCAATGTGGTCGCCGTGCAGTGGGCCGGATACAACGGCAACAACGACCATTGTGGTACCGGGGCCATCACGCAGAGCACGGTGATCGGTGGTGTCACCTCCGGCATTTCCGATGTCGTCGTCATGCCGCCGTCCACATTGGCAAACACGAACGGATACCCGCTGATCATCTGTTCGTACAACTGCGACATCAGTACCCAACAGGGCGGGTGCAATACGGTGGACCAGGTGGCCGACTACTTCCTGGACGCCTGGGGCGGTAACCTGCTCTTCCACCTCACCCAGTACGGCTGCTGGGGCGGTGTGTATGACATCAGCGATGGCGGCAACTGCTGTGTGGGCCAATTGCCGACCGGGGTTGAGGATCGCGGTGCGATCGGAAGGTGGTCGGTCCATCCCGTTCCTGCGAGCGACGTGCTGATGAGCGATCGGCCCGGTCGTTTCGACGTGTTGGATGTGAATGGCCGCCTGGTGAAGCGCATCACTGCGGTGAGCACGGCCATTCCGGTTAGCGACCTCGCTCCCGGAAGCTATCAGCTGCGATCCGCGGAGGACGGCCAGAGTCGCCGTTTCATCGTCCACCGCTGATCACTGCCACAGGCCCAGGATCAGCCCGTACAGGGTGAACTGCACGAGGTGGTAGCCGCCATCGATGAGCAGGAGAGCGACCGGCTTGTTCGCGAACTGGTAGTTGATGGCGAAGCTCGTGGCCGCGATGCCGAAGCCGCAAACGAAACCGTGGTGAAACCAGTGGAGCAAGGGGAGAGGTCCGTGTCCGTGCCCGACCACGATCGCGAAGGCGTAGGCCGCGATCCAAGCCATGATGAAGGCCACTCCAAAGACAGCGGCCGGGTGCTTCGCCTTCGTCTTGTCGCTCGGTGCATCCGGATCGATGCCGTTCGCGCGGGCCCAGGGCCGCAGGAACATCGCTTTGGAATACCAAGGCGCGCCGAGCAGGAAGACACTGACCGCGCAAGTGAGGATGGCGAGGTGATTCATGCCACGAAGATGCCCACTTCAATCGGATGTGTTGGGCACCCTCATTCCCGCACGATCCGTATCGATCTGACCGTACCATCGGTCATGCGGGAGCGCAACAGATAGACCCCCGGTGCGACCCCTCGCAGATCGAGCGACCCGTGGCCGTCGACATTGGACCGAAGTACGCTTTGACCAATGGCATTGATGAGTTCGATCGTGACCGGTGGCGGGTTTCCGTTGGTGACGGGGTACACCAAGCCATCGGTCGGGTTCGGATACCAGAATGCCGAAGAGGAGGGAGCTTCCATCGTGCCGGTGGTCGAGCAGACCGTCCGCTCGGTCACGGTCCGTGGTGTGATCACCAGTGGGTCATCCGAAGGGGCGGCTGCGGGGAACGTTCCCAAACCGATCGAGTCGATCACGGTGATGTCGCCGGGTTCTTGGAACAGCGTCAGGGGCCAGGTGGTGTCGCATTCCGTCATGAAGAGGTCGGTCGTGCGCTCCATCTCCCTCGCGCTCGAACTGTCCGTGAAGTCCCCCGACCGCAAGAGGTCGAAGAGGCCGTCCGCATCCACCCCGAAGCCGACGACCGCATGGTCCGCAGCCCCGCCGAACCGCCAACCCTCAACGAACGCACCATTGCCGTCGAGATGGAGCAGGCCGTGCTCCATGTAGGGTTCGTTCTGGTCCAATTCCGCGCACAGGTACAGGGAGCCGTCAGCGGCTTGGACGCAGCCGCGCAGGTTGTCCAATTCACCGGTACCGATGAAGGTGGAGGAGATCACCTGTCCGTTGTCCGCGATCGTCGCCGAGACCAGTGTATGGTCCGGTCCCTGCGACATCCGCAGGCCGGTGAGCAGCGTTCCATCCTCCGCAGGGCTCAGTGACCAGGTGCGACCGACCCACATCGCTGGCTCCGAAGCGCTGTCCATATACACCTTCAGCCATTGGAAGTCGCCATTGGCAGCGGCTTTCAGCAGGCATATGCGCTCCGAATAGCCGAACGCCAGCAGGTAGTCGCCTTGTGCGTTCTCCAACAGGTTGTAAGCGGTCTTCGAGGTGTTGTCGAAGTTGGTCCAACTGCTTGAACAGTGGTACCGCTTGCCGAATAGCATCGTTCCGTCCGGGGCGAACTTGTACATGAGCAGGTCCCAGGGCTCTGATTCGGCTGCCACGCTCTTCTCCACGACCACCGCATAGTTGCCGTCCGATGTGAGGATGACATCGCCAACGGGTGAGCCCAACTGCCGCGTCCACAGGACTGTTCCATTGGTATCCATCCGCACCAGTGCTCCATCGCCCGGATAGATGCCGCGCACGGCCACGACCAGGTTGCCCTCACCATCCAGGAGCACACGGTTCACGGCCGCGCCCTGGCTGTTGAAGTTCGGGAACTCCCATCGTTGGTTCCATTGCATGTGCCCTGCGGCATCGAGCTTGGAGAGCCCTCCGGTTTCCGGGTAACCGCCTTCACCGTACAGGATGAACGAGCCGCTGGGCAGCCGGAGCACCTGCTCGAATGCCGGAGCGAAGCCGAATTCGTAGGCATAGGCACGATGGAAGATGTTCTGTGCGCTGCCAGAGGAGGTGATCACGATCCATGCGCACGTCAATGCACCTTGGAGTATCCGGGTATTCTGGATGCCGTTGGTTCCCATGGCCGAAAGACGAAGCTGCAAGCTCGGGGTTTCCTCTTGCTCGAATGTTCTCGCCAACAACGTGGGATCGCTGCGGCCGCCGGTCTACTGCCCGAAGCTCGGCATCTCCATCACCTCGTACCCGTCCAGGCTGAAGACGCTCGGATCCACACTGCCCACTTTCACTTCCTTCATGTAGCACACCATCCGGCCGTTGCCCTTCCCATCCACCCATTCGAATTCCAAGGGAAAGCCCTGCAGTCCTTTCATGTTCTTCATCATCTGCTCATTCCCGCGCTGGCCCATGTTGCGGGTCATGTCGCTGAACGGGGCCTTTACGTCCTTGGCTACCCAGCCCGTCCACAGCCCTTCTTCGGTCTTCACAATGGCCTTGGTGCATGCGTGCCCCTCGATGGTCTTCGTTTCATTGGTCACCGTGATCTCCGGTTCCATGCCCGCTTTCTTCTCCGTCTCCGTTTCCGCCATCGTTATTTTCTTCTTCTTGCTCTTCATGGCTTTCTTCTCGCCCTTGTCATCGATCATCAACGTGTACTGCCACTTGTTCTTCAGGTCCGTCATCATGCGCATGTCCTGGCCTTTGGCGTCCGGCATTTCCATCTTGTTCATGGTCATGTCCTCGGTGCTCCAGTAACGCATGTTCGTGGGGCTGTTCTTCTTCTCCGTGGTGCCATCGAACATGTGCATCTCCATGCGGAAGCTGCCGATGAACTCGTTCGGGACGAAGGGGTCATTGTCATCCTCGATCTTCGCGCCGCCAGCGCCCATGCGTTGTTGGATCATCTGGTTGATGTCCGTTTGAGCGGAAACCGTGAAGAGGGATAGGAAGCCGGAGATCAGCAGTGTTGTGCGCATGTGTTCCATCCCGATACGTCGGGTGCGGTTGGGTTGATGTTCGCATCGAAAGTAGGAGGATGGAGCGAACGTTGTTCGGCCCACTTGCGCCTTCAGTTCCCCGGTGCTGACTTTCCAGGATGCGTGTACATCACAAACCCGAAGAGTCCCGCGAAAACGGCGTACACCCCGAACAGTACCCATCGCACGGCATCGGTCGAAGGGCCACTGCTCATCTTCAAGAGCAACAGTGCCCCCATGGTGAAGTGGACCAGGTTGCCGATGACAATGGGACGACCGTAGATGCCGCCGAGCAACACACCCTTCGCCATCCAGTTCATCAGCGCGAAGCCGCAGTACAGGGCACCGCATAGCTGCGCCAGGGACTGCTCCCAGTTCGTGGCTTCACTGTCCAAGTGGTGCAAGATCTCCTGCGGGGCGAATGTGAGCGAGAGTCCGATCGCGGCCATCAACAAGGCGCTGGCGACCATCAGGTAGCGGGTGTTCATGCGCTACGAAGGACGTGGATCCGTGGATTACTTCACTGCACGGATCACGGCAGCGTCGCCACCCGCGTGCTGTTCGGCGTGGTGCTCCCCACGTTCGTCAGTATGATGTCACGGTCGTTGGCCGAGCCGGTGTACTTCACCACGCCATCCATGTTCACGTCCTCGCGCCAGTAGCCGCTCACGCTGTTGTTCGGTGTGGTGCTGCCCACGCGGGTAAGGATCGGGTCACGGTCGTTTCCAGCTCCGGTGTAGCCCACCGTTTCGTTGAAGGTCACATCGCCCGCCGCGAGCACCATCACACCGCTCACGTTCTTGCGCGCATCATTGTCGTACACCTGCGTGG
>JAGODO010000005.1:0-11453 GCA_017998165.1 Flavobacteriales bacterium
GCCTTCGCGCAACGCGACTGGTCCACCATGGGGGCATGCTACGCTGACGATGCCCGCTTCAGCGACCCGGTATTCCCTGACCTGGATGCGGCCGAGGTGCGTGCCATGTGGAAGATGCTGCTGACGAGCGGCACCGATCCGCGTGTCACGTTCGAAGTGTTGGAAGAGGGTTCTGCGCGTGGTATATGCGCTTGGCAGGCCTTCTACACGTTCAGCAGGACGGGCCGTCAGGTGCACAACCTCATCCGCAGCGAGTTCGTCCTGCGTGATGGCCTCATCGTGCAACAACGTGATCAATTCGACTTCTGGCGTTGGAGCCGGCAGGCGTTGGGTGCGAGCGGCTGGTTGCTCGGGTGGTCGCCGGTCGTGCGGAACAAGGTGCAAGCCACGGCGGCTGCGAGCCTGCGGAAGGCCATGGCGCCGCGTTGACGCTCAACCCACCTTGCACCCCGGGCGATGCAGCACCGGAAAATTCACGGATCGGGCGATGAAGCAGAGCCTGCTCGCTTCACCGTGAAGGGATCGCGCTTTCTCAACCATGTCCGCATCGCGCACGGTGACCTCCGGATACAGTATCACTTCAGCCATCTGGCCGCCATCGCCGATGGTCCGCAATGTGCCGGTCGCCCTGTCGGTATAGGCGGTGACCACCACGCCGTTCTTCACGCAGACGTGCAGGTAGCTCAGCATGTGGCAGGCGCTCAAGGCCGCGACCAGGAGTTCCTCGGGATTGTGTCTTGACCGGTCGCCCCGGAAAGCAGGATCGGACGATCCAAGCAGTTCAGGCTTGCCGACGATACGCACGATGTGGTCGCGCGCATAGTTCCGGTAGTGGTCCGTTCCGGTGCCGCGGTTCCCGGTCCACTCCATCTCCAGTTCATAGTGATGCTCGTGCGACATGTTCACTTCTTGATGAAAGGAATGACCGTACCGATCGCCTCGATCCTGATCACATGCGGTCCAGCGGAGAGGTCCCGGACATCGATGGTACCGTGAAGGGTGACTTGTCGCTCGATCCGACCCTGCATGTCCAGAATGGTCGCGACCATCGGTCGCGCATCCGGGATCCCGATGAAGAGGACGTCATTCGTCGGGTTGGGATAGGCTCGCATGGTCCGCTCGGGTCGGTCATCAGCGATGCCCACGTTCGGCGCGACCGTCCACCCGATGTCGCGCATCACACCGATGCACACGGGGCCGGGCCAGTGGTTGGCGTTGCCAGAGGCGCTGAAGGGGGTCATCAGTTCATCGGCGTTCCCTTGTGGGAAGGTGCTTTCGTTGAAGTGCACGCAGCTGCTGCCAAGGGCGAAAGCGCCGGGTGAGTAGATGCGCGGTCCCGTTCCCCCGTTCGCTTCCATGGCGTAGGCACCGTTGAAACGCAGCTGGTTGCTGGTCATCGCCGAACCGAGCGCGGTGCCCGGGTTGTCCATGAGTTCCAGCGGCCCGTTCACCGTGTGGGCGAGAAACCTGTCAAAAATCCCCGGAAGGGTGTCGAGCTGTGGCCACGGGAAGGAGGTGACCAGGGGCGCGAAGTCGGATTGCAGCAACGTCCCGAACGATCCGATGCCGCTAACCTTCTTGCTGAGACCGACGAACCCAAGTCCATGCCCCATTTCATGCAGGGCGGCGCTCACCAGATCGTACTGCCCATTGGGCGTCTCACCGTCGAGGGCGAAGTACCAGTCGGTACCGGAATCCAGGAAGATATCAAAGTCGTTCTCACCGGTGTTCAATTCGACCCCGGCGATGGAGTTGGCCAGTGCGGTGGCGTACCAGGTCTGTGCGATGGGAGCGGAGGAGAAGTCCTTTCGGCCATTGGGAAATGTGATGCCGAGCGCTGATCCGCCCATCGGCGCCCAGGTGACCGTGGCCTTGATGGGGACGGGGGAAACAAGGATGCTCTCCCAGATATCCGCCGCGTGTTCGATGGCCGCCTGGGCCTCGGTCGGAACGAAGTTGTAGGTGATGTCGATCGTGGTGCATTCCGCGGAAAGGGAGAACAGCGATGTGCAGAGCAGCAAGAGCGGACGCGTGGGCATGTGGGCGGACATACTGGGAACACATTGAGGGATCAGTGGGCTTTCGCGAAGAGCGCTCGGGCACGGTGGCCAACATGGAGGACTTGACAGGCGTAGATCCCTGGAGCGAACACGGAAACATCGAGCCGCTCTTCGGCTCCATGCATGCGCTGATGAAGCAAAGTGTGACCGTACGCATCGAAGATCAGGATATCCGCATTGTCCCATTCCGGCGGGAGCCGAAGGGTAAGCCCGCCATCCAGGTCCGGCCCGCGCAGTTCGATGCTCGCGCCCGCAGTTCCAGGTCGAAGGCCCAGCGCGGGTTCCAAGGGCCCGATCCGCTCCGTGGCGATCACCAGATGATCGTAGAGGATGTGGTGCGACACGCCGTTGGGGCTGGTGTCATCGTAGTACTCGATCCAGACATAGTTCAGGTTGAGGGCCTCATCCGTGCGCCATTGGAATCCTTCGAACCCAGGCTCCCCGGCCGTAATGTGGAACTTGTCCCAGAGCCAGTGACCTGTCGGGAAGCCTTGGCCCCAATGGCCGACCTCGTCACCGTTGTGCCAGATGCGCAGTTCGCCGTTGTGCGCGGTATCCGGGTGGTTCAGCTTCACCATCATCTCCACGCAGAGCCATTCATCAAAAGGTACAGGCCGCGCGACGGAATCACCGACGAGCATCACGTTGCCCCAGCAGTCGCCGTTGGGGTCGTTGCGCATGCCGCCCCAGTACATGTACGTGTTCATGCCGTTGGCCACGGGCTCGTAGGCGATGGAGATGCGCGCATCGCCGAGGCCGCATTCGCCAGCGCGCGGGTAAGGCCAGGGGATCGACGGGTTGTATCCGCCCAGCCAGATGCTCTCGTGATGGATGTAGCCTTGAGAGGACGATGGGTACCGCACGTAGTAACGCAGGTATATGGTGCTGTCCCATCCGGGCGTGAAACGCTTGTAGAGATGCCCGCCGTTGTTCTGCCCGCCGATGTTGGTGAGCCGGATGGACTGGGCGCCAGCGCTTCCTGCTGGAACGTCACTGTCGACCGACATGCCGGCAGGGTTCAGCACATCATCATAGCTGCCCGTGATGGTGGACAGGTCGCTCTCGAACTGCTCGGTGAACAGCACGCGCGGGTCCGTGGCGATGCCCACGTCACCGGGATAGAGAACGGAGATCTGGGCGCTCGCGCCGATCGTATGGAGCACAGCGAAAAGGAGAACGATGCGCGACATGATGATGACGACGGGCCAGCCGAAAGGTACGCTCACACGGCAAGCATCGCCAGCAGTTGGAAGAGGTCCTGGTCGATCTTTTTGCGCTGGGCCACTACTTCGGGGTACGGCGTGAAGGTGATGTCGCCCTTCACCAGACCCACAACGCATCCTTGGTGGCCTTCGATCAGACCGGTCACAGCGGCAGCGCCCAAGCGCGAGGCGAGTACCCGGTCAGCCATGGTGGGGTTGCCGCCACGCTGCAGGTGGCCGAGCACGCTCACGCGGATATCGAATTGCGGGCATTGCCGCTTGACCTCCTCCGCGAGCTTGAAGGCACCGCCTTCCTCATCGCCTTCGGCCACCACCACGATACTGCTGCTCTTATCGGTGGAGCGGTTGAGCAGCACACGTACGAGCTCGCCCACGCCCTCCTTGCGCTCCGGAACCATCACGTATTCAGCACCGGCGGCGATACCGGTATGCATGGCGATGAACCCTGTATCCCGTCCCATCACTTCCACGAAGAAGATGCGGCCGTAGCTGGAAGCGGTGTCGCGCAGTCGATCGATCGCTTCGAGCGCGGTGTTGCAGGCGGTATCGAAGCCGATGGTGCGATCGCTGCCGCCCAGGTCGTTGTCGATGGTGCTGGCGATGCCGATCACGGGGAACTCTTGTGCGGTCGCGAACGCATGAGCGCCGCTCTGTGTGCCGCCGCCTCCGATGCAGATGAGCGCATCTATACCGGCATCACGCAGGTTCTTCGCGGCTGTGGCCATGCCTGCGGCTGTTCGGAACGCTTCACTTCGTGCGCTGCGCAGCATGGTGCCACCGCGTTGCACGATGTTGCCGACATCGCGCGGGCCGAGGTTGATGAAGTTGCCCTTGACCAGTCCGTCGTAGCCGTCCATCACGCCCGTGACCTTGATGCCATGGAAGATGGCGGTGCGCACGACCGCGCGGATGGCAGCGTTCATGCCGGGAGCATCGCCGCCGGAGGTGAGGACGGCGATGTGTTCGGGTTTCATGGCGCGAAGATCGTCCGCGGCGTGGACGCCGCGTAGGCGAACGCATGGGCGTAGACGCCCGCGCGAGCTTCAGGGTGTACCGGAAGCCTTCACCTTCAGTGAGCGGATCTCCTGTTTCGTCAGGGCTTTCTTTCCGGCGTCACGAGCGGTGACGTACCAGTTGCGGTCCACGCCCACTTGCGCGGTGCGCAGTCCGCTCACTGGGAAGGACCAGTTCTGCGAGACCTGTAGAACGCGCTCCTCGCCGTTCACCATGATGTTGGCGGGCATGGAGAAACCATCCACGCAGTTCGACCAACGCACAAAGAGGTCGCCATCGCGCATGGACCATTCCAGCACAGGGATCTTCGTTGTCCGCAAGTACTGGTCGAACACCTTGCTCAAGTCCCTTCCGCTGGAACCGCTGATGAACTTCTCGATCTCCGCGCTCGATGTCACCTTGTGGTAGAAGCGCTTGTTCATCTCCAGCATCATGGCCTTGAAGGTGCTGTCGCCGATGATGTGGCGGATCATGTGCATGAGATTGGCACCCTTGGGGTACATGTCGCCGGGCCCTTCCTGGTTCACGCCGTACGGGCCGATGATGGGGTTTTTGTTCTCGATCTTCTTGCGGAGCCCGATCACGTATTCCTGTCCGGCCGCGACGCCCTGCTGGCACTCGGTGAAGAGCGCCTCGCTGTACTGGGTGATGCCTTCGTGTACCCACATGTCGGCGATGTCGGCGGTGGTGATGCTGTTGCCGAACCACTCGTGGCCGCTCTCATGGATGATGATGAAGTCCCACTTCAGCCCGTGGCCTGTACCGCTGAGGTCTGTGCCGAGGTAGCCGTTCAAGTATTGATTGCCATAGGCCACGGCGCTCTGGTGCTCCATGCCCAAGTGCGGTGATTCCACCAGCTTGTAGCTGTCCTGGTAGAACGGATAAGGGCCGAGCCATTGCTCGAAACAACTGAGCATCGGTCCCACTTGCTTGAACTGTTCGCGCGCTTTTTCCTCGTTGTGGGCGAGCACCCAGTAGTCGCAGTCCAGCTTGCCCGACACGCCCTCGTGTACCTCGCTGAAGTGTGTGTATTTCCCGATGTACGGCACCAGGTTGTACGTGTTGATAGGCTGCGTGACTTTCCAGTTCCAGGTACTCGTACCGTCGGCGTTCTTCACCACATCGCGCAGCCGTCCATTCCCGATGGCCTGGAGACTGTCCGCTACCGTGATGTGCAACGAAGCGCCATCGTCCGGCTCATCGCTCTGGGTGTCCTTGCACGGATACCATACGCTCGCCCCGAGGCCCTGGCAGGCCACGCTCATCCAGGGGTTGCCACGCGCGTCCTGCTTCCAGATCCAGCCGCCGTCCCATGGCGGATGCACCGCCTCGCGCGGAACGCCGTGATAGGTGATGCGGACGGTGCTCGCCTCGCCGACCTTCATCGGTTGGGGGAGGTCCACCCACAGCACATTTCCCTCGCGTTCGGTATTCACGCGCTGGTCTTCAATGGTGAAGTCGCCGTTGCGGAAACGGCTCACATCAGCGGTAACCGAATCGACGACGAGCGGTTCTTGCAGATCGATCTGCATGCGCAGCCCATTGTCCTTGGCGATGAATCCGATGATGGTGGTGCCACGGATGCTCTTGGTGGCGAAGTCCGGCCGCACGCTCACGTCGTAGTGCAGCGCATCCCACCAGGCACGTTCAGGTCCGATGCTTCCACGCAGTGTGTCGGCCCGTGTGAAGTCTCTTGCGCCATGCAAGGGTTGGCCTGAGGCCGTGCTGGTGATCACGATCGCGACGCAGGAAAGCAGAAAGCGCATGTGGCGTTAAAGTAGGTGCAGGGGCCGGATGGGGCCGTGGTCATTGACGGAGCGTTAACACGGTGATGGACTACAGCCCGAACTTGTCCAGTCCCTTCACGTTGGGTCGCCCGAGCCGGATACCCAAGGCGAAGCGCACACTGCCATAGGTCGAGGCGAGGCTCACGACCTCGTCGTCCGCATCCGAGTTGTAGTAGAAGGCGGTAGTGATGGCGCTGTACCACCGGTCACCGTTGAAGCCGATGCCACCCTTGAATTCGTTGATGCTGCTGAGCCCCTTTTCGGCGGGCTGGCGTTCGTCGTCTTGAAGGGTTCGCGTCTGGTCGCTGGACGCGGCACCAGTGAGCAGGGACATGTGGATGAACCCCTTCCGCCAGAGCACGAACGTGTGCGTGTAACCGATCGTCGCTCCGATAAGCGTGCGTCGCGAAGCGATGATGCGCGCCTCCGGGGCGAAGGCGAGCGGGCCGGTGACCGGTACAAGGGTGCTGTCCGCGCTCATGCGGGTCAACCAGAAGGAGGCCCCGGCCACCCATGTACCCGCGCTCCGCTTCTGCCGTTCCATCTGGGTAAGAGCGGCCACCTGTGAATAGCACTTCTTCTTGCTGAGCGCGTAGTTCAGCGAGCCCATCCATGTTTCCGCGTGCAGGTCGCTGCGGTGCGGCCTGTCATCACCATCCTTCCAGTCCTTCACGAGCACTTCCGGTTGCTCGGCGTAGAAACCGGAACTGGTGTTCCAGAACCCACGGAACCAGATCCGGCGTCCGGTGTATCCCAGCCCGATGCCGCGCGAAGTCGAGGAGCCGTAGTTCGGATCGCCCGCATCGAGCGCGGGAATGCTGAACGTGGCTTCGACGGAGAGCCAACGGTAGTCGATCGCCGCACCGTACTGGGTCAGGTTGTTCGTGGACCAGGTAACGGCGTGGCCGATGGTATCGGCTATATCGATGGAGGCGATGCGATAGCTGGATACGGCGCTCAGGGTAACGTTCTGTCGATAGGTGCCGATGCAGGCGGTATCATGTTTCGGGGGCGCGGTGGTATCACCGACGAGGATCTTTCGCAGGAAGAGCCCGAACTGCGGACGGGCCTCCAGCGAGAGCAACGAACAGGCGGTCGCGAGCAGGAGAATGCGGGACAGGTCCATGGTCCGGAACGCTGAGGGGGCTCGACGCGAGGATCAGGTCGTTGCTTGGGCTTTGTTCTTCGAAGCGCGTCGTTTCGGGTTGGCGACGCGGAGCTGACCGTCCGCGCGCGCTGCCCTGTCCGCCAGGTCGCGGGCACCGGGCTCTGTCAGGATCAGTGAGTAGGTCTGCCGGAGTTTGTCCCATGCGCTGCGGGCATCAGCTTCTTTGTTTTCTCCCAAGGGAGTGATGAAGACGCGGATGTTCTTCTTGTTGCCCTCGCGCTGGATGAACCGCGCGAACGCCAACTTGTCGAGGGCCCTCGAAACTGTGGAAACATCCAGTTGATGCACACGGGCGAGGTCGTTGATCAGTATGCCCGGTGCTGTCTTGGCGGTCATCAGGATGAAGGCCATCGTTGAGGTGAGTTCGAGGGGCGCGAATTGTTCGTCGGCGAGTTTGGCGAGGGACCTGCCGAGGGCGGTGGCGGCGTGGAAGAGGCAGGTGTTGTAGGAGTCTTGCAGGGTGGGCATGGTGCGAAACTATTTAAAATGTGTGGCTGGCCAAGCAAGCATCGGGGAAAGCCCATTTTCAATTAATCCACTGGTGTTCAGATGGAATCAGCAAGATGGCCATTGGGACGGTTTTTGGAACTTGAGCACAAAATGCGTGCTTGGCCAGCCACGCTATTCAGATCATCCAACCCCACGAACCGATCCGAAAAACCCCCATCTTCGCGCCCCCAAATCCCGGAATTCCTCCGGGACGGGACAAACCAAACAACCGCGACATGCCAACTCGCATCCGCCTTCAGAGGAAAGGCAAAAAAGGCCAGCCGTACTACCACATCGTAGTGGCTGATCAACGTTCACCCCGTGACGGCAAGTACATCGACCGTATCGGTGCGTACGACCCCAACCAGAACCCCGCGTTCATCGACATCGACCGCACCAAGGCGCTCGACTGGATGCAGAAGGGTGCCCAGCCGACGGACACCTGCCGCGCTATCCTCAGCTACACCGGCCTGGTGTACAAGAACCACCTGCTGAACGGTGTGAAGAAGAACGCGTTCACCCAAGAGGAGGCCGACCGCCGCTTCGACATTTGGATGAACGAGAAGACGACCAAGATCGAAGCGAAGCGTAACAATTTGGGCACTGCTGCGGAGAAGGCCATCAAGGACCGTGTCGCAGCCGAGACCAAGAAGGCCGAAGAGATGGCTGCCAAGCTCAGCGCCAAGCTGGCCGCTGCCAGTGCCGCTGCGGATGCTGCCGCTGTGCCCGCTGTGGCTGCGCCCGCTGAAGAGGCTGGTGCTGAAGGCGAGGCTCCTGCCGCCGAGTGATCCTTGTTCCATCGAACGAAAAGAGCCCCGGCCGAAAGCCGGGGTTCTTCGTTCTCAGCGGATGTGTACCTCGTCCAGGAAGAGCCAGGGCAGGTTGCCCTCACCTGCGAAACCCTCCGGGATGCTGGGCAACGCCGTTACGGTGAAACGTACCCAGCGCGCGGACTTGCCGCCGAGATCCGTCCCGAGCGCCATCCGCCCTTTTGCTTCCTTGTCCGGTGTGATGGTCGTGGCTTCAACGAAATTCTGCCCGTCGGAGCTCGTGGAGATCATCACGCTTTTCGGCGCATGGATCCACGATGTCCGCTCTTCCAGGCTGCCGATGCCGGCATGTTGCAAGGCTTGCTCGTTGCCGAGGTCCACGGTGATGGTCACGCGCGAATTGCGCCAGCCGAGCCACTCGTGGTTCACCCGTTTCTCTCCGGCGCTCACCCCGTTCACGAGGTTGAAGATCCCACTGTCGTCATAGCGTTCATCCGGGCGTGGTTCCACGCTGAGCGCGCAACCGGTCGCCTTGTCGAAGTCGAGCCTGAGCGATGTCGTGTTGCCGAGCTTGTGGTCGCCACCGAAGATCGCCGCCTTGACCGTGGTGCTCGCGCGTTGTTCGATCGTGTAGTCGAACTTCGGTGAGGTATACGTCGGTTCATTGCCGTCGGTGGTGTAGTGCATCTCGCCCAGGCCCGGGGCGCAGGTCAGTTCCACGTTCACCTGCCCGCGCTTCTTGCTGCCGGTCGTCTTGAATTCCACGTTGTACAGGCTCTTGCTATAGTGGACCTTCAGTGCGTCCAAGGCTGCGAACTCGTCCTCCAATCGTCGGATGAAGCTGCCTTCGTCACGCTTGTCCTTCGGGCTCCAGAGCACCTCGGCGAGCGCGAGCATGCGCGGAACGGCCATGTATTCCACATGATCGGGCGTGGTGATGTACTCCGTCCACACATTGCCTTGAGCGCCCATGATGTGGCCGGCCTCCTCCGGTGTCAAGCCATCGGGAACGGGCTCATAACCGTAGGTCTTCTGCACCGTGGTGAACCCACCGATGGCGAGCGGCTCATGCGCGGGATCGCCCTGGTAGTGGTCGAAGTAGCAATGTGTGCCCGGGCACATCACCACATCGTGCTTCTGCTGGGCCGCAGCGGTGCCGCCATCCGTTCCGCGCCAGCTCATCACGGCCGCGTTCGGCGCCAGCCCGCCTTCCAGGATCTCGTCCCAGCCGATGATCTTCCGCCCATGCGCGTTCACGTGCTTCTCGATCCTTCGGATGAAGTAGGACTGCAGTTCGTGCTCGTCCTTGAGCCCTTCCTTTTTCATCCGCGCCTGGCAACGCGGACAGGTCTTCCAGCGTGTCTTCGGGCACTCATCTCCTCCGATGTGGATGTGGTCGCTGGGGAAGAGGTCCAGCACTTCGGTGAGCACATCATCCAGGAAGGTGAACGTGGAGTCCTTACCGGCGCAGAACACGTCATCGAACACGCCCCATCCTTTTTGGATCTCGTATGGGCCCCCCGTGCAGCCCAGATGGGGGTACGCCGCCAGCGCGGCCATGGCATGTCCCGGCATCTCGATCTCCGGTACCACGGCGATGTGCCGTGCCTTCGCGTAAGCCACCACCTCGCGGATCTGTTCCTGCGTGTAGAAGCCGCCGTAACGTTCATTGTCATAGGTGCGCTGGCTGTACGGTCCGTATTGACTGCCGCTGCGCCACGCCCCGACCTCCGTCAGCTTCGGATACTTCTTGATCTCGATCCGCCAGCCCTGGTCGTCCGTGAGGTGCCAGTGGAAGCGGTTCATCTTGTAGCGCGCCAGCAGGTCGATGTATTCCTTCACGAACTGCACCGGGAAGAAGTGGCGGCACACATCCAGGTGCATGCCGCGCCAGGCGAAGCGCGGTTCATCGGCGATGGACAGGCTCGGCAGGAAAACACGGGGTGCGCCGGAGCCGACCGAAGGAACGGCGGGCAGGAGCTGGATGATGGTCTGTATCCCATGGAAGATGCCTGCGGGTGTGGCGGCCGTAAGGATGATATGATCCTGTCCGATACCGAGCTCATAAGCTTCCGGTGCCAATGCGGTGCCGGCCTTCAGCAACAGCAGGATCGTTCCCGGAACGGCGCGTGGATCGGCCGCGCCGGGCGTCCGGTTCTCGTGGATGATGCCCGGAGCTGCCCCGAGCAATGGTGCAAGTGCCGCCTGCAGGAAAGCTCCCTCCGGTTCCAGTTCCGCCTGCCCGACGATGATCCCCGTTTCGCGGCCGATGGCGAAGTTGCCGCTGTCCACGGTCAGGACTTTCGGAAGGGGGATGATACCCGGAGGGGCCTGCTGACCGGTACAAGCGATCGCACAGGCAAGTGCGAGCGGAAGGAAAAGGAAGTGGCGCATCGGGACAAAGGTGCGGACGGTCGGCGCTCATCGGGGAGGTGGGCTACTTTCACGCCGAACAGGGTGCCATGGATACCGACAGCCTCCACTTCCTGGGCCGCTTGGGCAAGCCTTGGGGTCACCAGGGCGAGCTCACTGTGCATCTGGAGGGCGTTGACCTCGACGACATCGTGCATGCCGGATCATTGTTCGTCGACATCGAGGGCCAGCGCGTGCCCTTCTTCTTCAACAAGCTGTACGAGAAGGGGCGTGACACGCTGATCAAGTTCGATGACTTCCACGACCCACAGAGCGCGAGCATCCTTGTCGGCCGCGATATCTACGCACCGCCGGGCCATCTCGTTGACGGCAGCGACGAGAGCTGGGATCCGGACGAGTTCATCGGCCTGCTCGTGCGCGATGAGAAGCACGGTGAACTGGGCGAAGTGACCGGCATCGAAGGCACGGACAAGAACCCGGTGCTCGTCATTCAGCACGGCGAGCAGGAAGTGATGGTGCCGCTGGCCGAAGAGATGATCGTGGACCTCGACATGGAAGAGCGGTCGTTG
>JAGODO010000005.1:11553-29899 GCA_017998165.1 Flavobacteriales bacterium
CGAAGTGACCGGCATCGAAGGCACGGACAAGAACCCGGTGCTCGTCATTCAGCACGGCGAGCAGGAAGTGATGGTGCCGCTGGCCGAAGAGATGATCGTGGACCTCGACATGGAAGAGCGGTCGTTGCTGATCCGTACGCCCGAGGGATTGATCGATCTCTATAAGAATGGATAGCCGCGAGCTTCGAGCCACGAGCCACGAGCTTGTTCTTTGCCTGAGCGGACCAAGCTCGTGGCTTGAAGCTCATGGCTCGAAGCCGCATCGCGAGTTTTGGGCGTGCTGAACATGTCGAACCATCACTTCCAGTTCAAGCAATTCACCATCCGCCAGGACCGAAGCGCATTGAAGGTCGGTACGGACGGTGTTCTGCTCGGTGCATGGACGGACTACTCCCGAGCGGAACGCATCCTCGACATCGGAACGGGCACCGGGCTGCTCGCATTGATCGCCGCACAGCGCAATACGGAAGCGATGATCGACGCCGTGGAGATCGATGATTCATCAGCGGAGCAGGCGGCCGAGAACGCGGCAGCGAGCCCGTGGGCCGATCGCATCCGCGTTCACCGGATGGATGCCCGGCGCATGAAAGCGGCCGAGCCGTACGACCTGATCATCTGCAACCCGCCCTTCTACCCGGGTGAGATGTCCTCGGCGGATGAACGCGTCGGCGTGGCCAAGCACGGGGGTGGCCTCGCCTTCCAAGAGCTTATCGAAGTGGTGGACCGCTTGCTCGCACCGCGCGGCCGCTTGAATGTGATCCTTCCCAAGAACCGGGTGCTCGACTTCGATGGTGATGCGGAACAGGCCGGATTGAGCGCCAGCCGCCAATGCGACGTGCGCTACCTCGCGAGCAGACCTCCGAAGCGGATGCTCCTTGAATTGAAGCGCGGAGAACAGGCCACGATGAACGAGGAGTTGATCGTAGAGGAGAGTGGAGCGTTCGATTACTCCGAGCGCTACCGCGAACTGCTGTCGGACCTGATGCTGAAATTCTAAACAGGTACTTCGCGTTCATCGAACACCACCCCAAGCTGTTCCAGCTCATCCAGCACCGGATCATAGATCGCCGGTTTCAACGGAAGCAGCACACCACGGTCGTTGAGCTTCCCGTTCAGCACCAGCTTGCAGGCCATGGCGATGGGTAAACCTACCGTGTGCGCCATGGCGGTATAGGTCTGGTCCTGTCCGGTCACCGCCAGCGATGCATGGATCTCGTGCGCTTTGCCTCCGGCCGTGTAGCCGAACCGGTGCCACATCACCACCAGGTCCTTGTCGCTCGGGCCGAGCACCCAGCGTTGCTCCAGCAGGTGTTGCAGCACGCCCGCCGGTGAAAGTCCGGACTTGCCGATGCGTTCCCCGGCCGAGCTTTTCAAGCCGGGGTCAGAGAAGAGGCGAAGCTCATCCAGTTTCTTCATCACGGGTCCTTGGGGATCCAGGTTGAGGTAGTAGGCGAGGTTGGTGCGTGTGTCCCGGCCGGCGGAAGGAGGGAGGAATGCACTGATGTAATCGCTCCAAGTGGCGTCGGCGCTGAGTTCCATGATGAAGCTGTCATCGGTGCAGCCCAGTTGCACGAAGGTGTCCCACGCGATGGAGAACCCGGCTTTGCGCAAGGTTCCGCGCTTCATGGTGGGGATGCCGTCGATGCCATAATGCGAGCGGTACTTCAGCGAATCGCGGTTCGCGTAGCCATCAAAGCCTCCGAAACCCGGCACCTTCACTTGCACGGTGCGTTGGAAGAGCTTGTGGTAGGGGATGTACTTGGTGATACCGCCATCGATGTACTTGGCGCTGCTGCCCGCTCCTGCGAGGATCACGTTGCGCGGGTTCCAGCTGAACTTGTAGCCCCAGAGGTTGTCATCGCTTTCGGGCGCCACCAGTCCGCCGCAATAGCTCTCGAAGGCTTCCATCGTGCCGCCTTCCGCGCGGATGCGGTCCAGTATGCGCATGGCGCTCATGTGGTCGATGCCGGGATCCAGTCCCATCTCGTTCAGGACGATCAGCCCGGCCTGCTTGAAGTCCTCATCCATCGGCCAAAGCGCATCGGGCACGTAGCTCGGCGTGATCACATGCTTCCTCAGCCGCAGGCAGTCCTTCAGCACGTCCATGTGCATGAAGGCGGGCAGCATGCTCACCACCAGGTCATGCTTGGCGATCAGGGCCGACCGCGCTTCGGCGTTCGTGGCATCGATCTCCACGGCTTCGGCCACATCGTACCCGGCGCTCACCATCTTTCGGGCATGGACGATATCGCGCTCCCCAACGGTGATACGCCACTGCTGCTCGGCGGCGTGCTGTATCAGGTATCGGATGAGCGAAGAGGCCGAGCGGCCGGCGCCGAGGATGAGGATCGATCGCATTTTATCCGCCGGAGCCTTTGACCGGGCGTCAGTGACCGGGCGAAGGCGGATGGCGCGGGCGAAGTAAGGGCATGTGCCCATGTGCGCATGTGTCTCCCCGCGAGCCACGCACCATGTGCCCATGCCGAATGCCATGCGCACATGGACACATGGGCACATGAGCACATGGACAACGCATCTTTGTGCGCATGCCTTTGAGTTCCCAACTCTTGGAGAGCGCCGTCGACCAATTGGCCACCCTGCCCGGGATCGGCCGTCGCACCGCGATGCGCATGGCGCTTCACCTGCTGCGGCGCGAGAAGCACGAAGTGGCCCGGTTCAGCGAGGCGGTGCGTCGCTTGCGCGATGAGGTGCGCTATTGCTCGGAATGCTGCAACATCAGCGATAGGCCCGTGTGCGATCTCTGCGACAACCCGGGCCGCGACAGGTCGATCGTGTGCGTGGTGGAGGACATCCGCGATGTGATCGCGATCGAGAACACCCGGCAATTCAAGGGCCTGTACCACGTTCTCGGCGGCGTGATCAGCCCGATGGACGGCCTCGGCCCCGAAGACCTGAACACCCGCCAGCTCTTCCAGCGTGTGGCGAAAGGCGGGATCGCTGAAGTGGTTCTCGCCCTGGGGGCAACCCTCGAAGGGGACACCACGGGCTTCTACCTTCACCGCAAGTTGAAGGAGCACGGCGTGGAAGTGAGCCAGATCGCGCGTGGCATCAGTATCGGTGGCGAACTGGAGCAGGTGGATGAGGTGACGCTCGGAAGGAGCATCGCGGACAGGAAACCGTATGAACAGAGTGTCAGGAGATGATGGGATCGGGGGCAGTGGCAGGTGGCAGGAACTCTGCGCATGTGCCTTGTTGGTCGCAACTGCCGCCTGCCACTGCCACTGGGTACTGAAATGAAGCTCAGCGTCATCATCGTCAACTACAATGTCCGGGCGTACCTGGAACAATGCCTCCGCACGGCATTCGAGGCGTTGAAGGGCATTGATGGCGATGTGTTCGTGGTGGACAACCAGAGCACGGACGGCAGCGTGGAGATGGTGCGGGAGAAGTTCCCCAACGTCAAGCTCATCGCCAACGCCGACAACGTCGGCTTCAGCCGGGCGAATAACCAGGCCATACGTGAAAGCTCTGCGGAGTACGTGCTATTGCTGAACCCGGACACGGTGGTAGGAGAGGATGTCTTCCACAAAGTGGCCGCCTTCATGGACGCGCACCCGAAGGCGGGCGGGCTCGGTGTGAAGATGATCGATGGTACGGGCCAGTTCCTTCCCGAGAGCAAGCGCGGGCTGCCTACGCCGGCGGTGGCGTTCTACAAGATCATCGGCCTCACGCGCTTGTTCCCCAAGAGCAAGGTGTTCGGCCGCTACCACCTCGGTCACTTGCCAGAGAACCAGGCCGCACCGATCGAGATCCTTTCCGGTGCGTGCATGTTCCTGCGCAAGAAGACGCTGGATGAAGTGGGCCTGCTGGACGAGAGCTTCTTCATGTACGGGGAGGACATCGACCTGAGCTACCGCATCACTATGGGCGGTTACGAGAACTGGTACCTGCCCGAGGCGCGCATAATCCACTACAAGGGCGAGAGCACCAAGAAGAGCACGGTGAACTACGTGTTCGTGTTCTACAACGCCATGGCCATCTTCGCCAAGAAGCACTTCACGCAGAAGCGTCCCGACCTCTTCGCAGGCCTCATCAATGTGGCGATCTACTTGAGCGCTGCCGGGGCGATCGTCATGCGCTTTCTGCGGCGGGCGCTGTTGCCGATGACCGATGTGTTGTTCGGTCTATTGCTCGTCCTTCTATGGTGTTTCTCCACCGGGACCTTCGAAGCTCTGAGCAGGGACTCGGGCAGATTGATCCTGCCCTTTGGATTGACCCTGTGCGTTCTTGGACTGACGGGGGCGTATGACCTGCCCGTGAGACTGGCCAATGTCGTGAAGTCAGTGCTGCTGCTCGCCCTCGCAACATTACTGGTCTGGTGGCCTTTCGGTGAGGAAGGTATCATCGAAGGTTTGGTGTATGGTGCAGCCAGGGGCGTGATCGTGCTGTGGTGCTCCATCACGTTGATCGCGGGGTTCGCTTCCAGGATCCTGTTGCATGCCTTGAGGGTGAAGCCCTTCACCCTGCGGACTTTGGACCGCAAGCGCATCCTTTCGATCGGAAGCGATGAAGAGACCGATCACGCCTTTTCCCTGCTTTGGCAAACGCACTTCGGTTTAGGCCGCCAGAGGCAGATGACGGCCGCTGAAGCCAACGTCCCGGAGGCGCGGGAGGCCATCCGCAAGAAGATCCGCAAGCACAGCATGGACGAGGTGGTCTTCTGCGCGAAGGACCTGAAGTGGGGCCGCATCATCGAACTGATGGAGCAGTTGAAGCGCACCGGCGTCATGTTCAAGATCGCCCAGCCCGCGCGCGAATTCATCATCGGCCCCAGCAGCATCGAAAGCGTACAGGACCTGCTGATCATGGAGGAGCACGCCGTACACAGCTCCGCTGCGCGCCGCAAAAAGCGCATCCTCGATGTCGCGGTCTCAGCGCTCCTGCTCCTGTGCCTGCCTTTGACCATCTGGTTCGTGCGGGACAAGACCGGCTTCGTGAGCAACATTTTCCGCGTTCTCAAAGGCTCCACCAGCTGGGTCGGTTACTTCCCGAAAACGGAGAAAGGCGCGCGACTTCCGAAGATCCGTCCCGGCATCCTCGATCCGGTGCGTGCCGATCATCTGGAGCCTGTCCCGCTCACCGTGCATCGCGTGAACCTCACCTACGCCAAGGACTATCGCGTGGGCTGGGATCTGCGGCTGATCTGGCAGGGCTTCGCGGGATTGGGTGGGTAGTCGCTCATTTGGCCATGGGCACATGAGCACATGGCCACATGGGCACATGATCTTGGCTGGTACATTCGCGACCGTATGGCACACATCGAGATCCTGCTGCCCAAGATGGGCGAGAGCGTGGCGGAGGCCACCATCATCAAGTGGTTGAAGAACGAGGGCGATGCCGTGGCCGCGGATGAGGCGATGGTGGAGATCGCCACGGACAAGGTGGACAGCGAAGTGCCCGCCCCGCAGGACGGCATCCTGCTGAAGCGCTTGGTGAACGATGGGGATGTGGTGAAGGTGGGCCAGCCCATCGCGCATATCGGCACCACGGCCGATGGGAAGGCTGCGCCTCCAGCACCGGCACCTGCGGCCGCGAGCAACGGTGCGCCCAAAGCAGTAGCCGCTCCGGTTCCGGCCCCCGTCGGTGGGACGCCCATCCCCCAAGGCGCACCCGTGACCCGCACGGGACCCAGCGGCAAATTCTACAGTCCGCTCGTGCGCAACATCGCCGATAGCGAAGGCGTGACCTTGGCCGAACTGGAATCACTTCCCGGCACCGGTGAAGGCGGGCGTGTCACCAAAAAGGATCTGCTCGATTACCTCCCGAAGCGAGGAGCCCCGAGCGCGCCTTCAGCACCTGCCGCTGAACCTGCGGCCACCGGCTCGAGGCTCGAGGCTCAAAGCTCGAAGCCAGAACCACAAGCTCCGAAGATCACTCCGGCTCCGGGGGACGAGCTCATCGAGATGGACCGCATGCGCAAGCTGATCGCCGACCACATGGTGATGAGCAAGCGCACGAGCCCGCACGTCACCAGCTTCGTGGAGGCCGATGTGACCAACCTGGTGCTGTGGCGCGACAAGGTGAAAGGCGCGTTCGAGAAGCGGGAAGGGCAGAAGCTCACCTTCACGCCCATCTTCGTCATGGCGGTGGCCCAGGCCATCAAAGAGATGCCCATGATCAATGTGCAGGTGGATGGGCAGACGATCATCAAGAAGAAGGACATCAACATCGGCATGGCGGCGGCGCTTCCCAGTGGCAACCTCATCGTGCCGGTGATCCGGAACGCCGACCGGTTGAACTTGACCGGTCTCGCGGCGGCGGTGAACGACCTGGCCAATCGGGCGCGAGCGGGCAAGCTGACCCCCGATGAGATCGGCGGCGGCACGTACACGATCACCAACGTGGGCACCTTCGGCAACGTGCTCGGTACGCCCATCATCAACCAACCGCAGGTGGCGATCCTGGCCACGGGCGCCATCAAGAAGAAGCCCGCCGTGCTCGAAACACCGGCAGGCGACGTGATCGCCATCCGCCACATGATGTTCCTCTCGCACAGCTATGACCACCGCGTGGTGGATGGCGCTCTGGGCGGAAAATTCGTTCGGCGCGTCGCCGACATCCTCGAAGGTTGGTCGCTCGACCAGGAGTTTTGAACAGGGTGCTGTTCCCCTTATCGCAGGGCCTGAAAACCCTGTGGATACGGAGTTTTGAACAGCCGGACCCCCCTGTGGAAAAACTCTACTTTCGCCACCAACCGGAACCACCGGTCCGAAACCGCTTTGCAATGAGGTATGGTTACGCCGCACTAGCGACTGTCGCTCTCTCCCTGCTGTCCACCGGCGCCAGTGCCCAAGGCGAGAACACCACCTACCAGTGGAAGTTCGAGGAGGCGAGCAAGCTCAACGAGGAGAAATTCCACAACCAAGCGGCGGAGATCTGGAAAGAACTCGTCGACGGCCAGCCCGACAACAGCAACCTGAACTGGAAGCTGGGCTACTCGTACATGAACTCCTACAATCAGAAGGAGAAAGCACTTCCCTACCTGCAGAAGGCGGCAGAGAAGCGCACTGGTTCATACGGGACCCTTACCTCCGGTTACGATCCCTTCGACAGTCATCAGACCAACGCGCCGGTAGAGGTCGACTACTGGCTGGGCCGCGCCTACCATTTGGAAGGGCAGTTCGACAAGGCCGACGAGTATTACAAGAAGTTCATCGGGGAGGTGGATGACAAGCATGACCTCCGACGCTCGGCGAACCGCGGACTGGAGCAGACGGCCAACGCTCGCACGTTGATGGCCGCCCCGAAGAGCTATTCGGTCAGCAACGTCGGCCCGGTGATCAACAACGACCATCCGGATTTCAGCCCGGTGATCAGCGTGGACGGCAACGCGATGTTCTACACGAGCCGCCGGGTGCGTCCGGACAGCAGCAACTCGGGTGTGATCGATCTGCTGGCCGGCCTGCCCTTCGAGAACATCTATGTCAGCTATAAGGACCGCAACGCCAACTGGCAGAAGCCCGAGGTGCTCAACATCAATCCACCCAGCGGCCACATCGCCACGGTGAACGTATCCGCCGACGGCCAGACGCTGTTGATCTACCGCGACGATGGCGGCGATGGCAACCTGTACGAGAGCAAGCTGGTCGGCGAATTGTGGAGCGATCCGGTGCTCATCGGCAGCGACGTGAACACGAAAGCTTGGGAGACTCACTGCGCGCTCACCGCCGATGGCAACACCCTCTACTTCGTGAGCGACCGCAAGGACGGGCAGGGCGGCCGCGACCTGTACCGCGTGGTGAAGCTGCCCACCGGCGAGTGGAGCAAGGCGCAGAACCTCGGTGGCGTGGTGAACACGCCGTATGACGAGGACGGCGTGTTCATCCATCCGAACGGACGCACGCTCTATTTCAGCAGCAAGGGCCACAACAGTATGGGCGGCTTCGACGTGTTCACGAGCGAACTCGGCGATGATGGCACCTGGAGCAAACCGGAGAACATCGGCTACCCCCTGAACACGGTGGACGACGAGGTGTTCTTCGTGACCACAGCTGATGGCCGGCGCGGCTATTTCAGCAGCGACAAGAACGGCGGCTACGGCGAGAAGGACATCTATTTCGTGGACTTCCCGGAGAACATGGAGGCCGAAGGTCTTACCGTGCTGAAGGGCTTCATCATCCCCCCCCCCGGGGAAACGCTTCCGCCCAGCACGATCCTGTACGTGACCGACAAGGCCACGGGAGAGGTGAAAACCTACAAGCCCCGCCAAAGGGACGGCGTGTACGTGGCCATCCTGCCGCCTTGCAAGGAGTACAACCTCGATTACCGGGTGAACGACAAGACCGTGCATACCGAGGACATCTTCGTGGAGTGCGAAAGCGCCTACCAGGAGATCAACAAGGAGATCTACCTGAACCCCGTATCGCTCGCCGGACCGGCCAGCATCGTGGACCTGCCCAAGGGGGCGCCTCCTGGAAGCAAGGAGAAAGGCGAGCCGGTCGGAAAGGGGGGCAAGGAGAGACCGCTCACCGACAAGGAGCTGAAGGAGAAGGCACGCACGCACGTTGCGCCTGATGCGAAATACGCGGACGAATACGCGAAGTACTACGCGTACAACATCAAGGATATCGATCAGGGAGAGGCCGAGTGGAAGGAGTTCATCGACTCGGTGGTGGGCATCATGGACAAGGACGGCTCCGCGCGCATCGTCATCGAGGGCAGTGCGAGCCGTGTGCCCACCAAGACATTCGGCAGCAACGAGGTCCTGAGCAACAAGCGCATGGAGGATGCGCGCGCACGACTGCTGGAAGCGGTGAAGGGACGTGGGAAGGACGAGACGAAGCTCTTGCTGGAAGCCGTGAACCATCTGGTGCAAGGCCCCAAGTACTCCGGTGACTACAAGAACACCGACAAATACGGGAAGTTCCAGTACGTGAAGTTGAAGGTGCGCTGATCGAACGACTGTGGAAAACGAAGCCCCGTCCGGATCGTCGGACGGGGCTTCTTCGTTCGCATATTCGTGCATGCTCCTCTCCCTCGAACGACCGCTCGCTTTTTTCGATCTTGAGACCACGGGCACCCGCATCGGTCGCGATCGCATCGTGCAGATCGGTATCGTGCGGCTCATGGCCGATGGCAGCCGCGAACGCTATCAGACCCTGGTCAATCCCGAGATGCCGATACCGGCTGAGGCCACTGCGGTACACGGCATCACCGACTTCGACGTGGCCTTCGCCCCGCGCTTGCAGGAAGTCGCGGAAGAAGTGCTCGGTCATCTGGCGGGCTGCGACCTGGCCGGCTTCAACGTCATCCGCTTCGATGTGCCTTTCCTCTCCGAGGAATTGCACCGCGCAGGTCATCCTTGGGACACCGCACAGTTGCGCATCGTCGACGCGCAACGCATCTACCACAAGAAAGAGCGGCGCGATCTGAGCGCGGCGCTGAAATTCTACACCGGCCGTGAGCACGAGGGCGCGCACGATGCGTTGGCCGACGTGGAGGCCACGGCGGACGTGCTTCTCGCGCAGCTCCAACGCTACGAGGACCTGCCGCGCGACGTATCCGCCCTGGGCGAGTTCTCCGGTGATCGTGATCGCAGTCCGGATGCGGCGGGCAAGCTCAAGTTCGACGACAAGGGCCAGGTATGCCTGGGCTTCGGCAAGTACAGCGGTTGGACGCTGGAGAACATCGGGCGCAACGATCCGGGCTACTTGCAATGGCTGATGACCAAGGCCGAACTGCCCGCCAGCACGCTCGCGGTGATGAAGAGCGCGCTGGCCAATACGGAAGTATGACAATGCCCGGAATACTGTTGTCAGAGGTCGGTTGTCGGTTGTCCGGCGTGGTGGTCGACAGACGGGCGATCGACAACCAACAACCGACAACCACGCAGCCATGAAGATCATCTGCATCGGGCGCAACTACAGGGACCACGCCGCTGAGCTTGGCAACGCTGTTCCCGCAGAGCCCGTATTCTTCCTGAAACCCACCACCGCCTGCCTCTATCCCGGCCAGCTCATCCGCTTGAAGCCGCACCTCGGCGAGATACACCACGAGGTGGAGCTTGTCGTGATGATCGACAGCTACGCGAGCAACGTTCCTTCTTCCATGGCGTTGGGGCTCGTGGCTTCCTTCACCTTGGGTCTTGATCTGACGGCACGCGCGGTGCAGGAAGAGCTCAAGTCCAAAGGTCTCCCGTGGGAAAAGGCCAAGGCGTTCGATGGCAGCGCGGTGCTCGGGGAGGTGGAATTACCGATGACGGCCGGAACGGACCTGCAGGGGTTCGAGATCATGCTCAAGCGGAACGGGACCGTGGTGCAGCAGGGCCGCACGCGCGACATGCTCTTCAGCGTCGCGGACATCATCGCCTACGTTTCGCGCTACATCACGCTGGAGCCCGGCGACCTGATCTTCACCGGTACCCCGGCCGGCGTAGGGCCTATCGCGCATGGGGACCTGCTGGAAGGCTTCCTGAACGGCAATTGCGTGCTGCGCGTGAGTGTCGACTAGAAGCCATCCCGAAATGGCTTTTGGAAGCGGGGCGGTGGGATCTCGCGACCAGCCAAGGCGCGAAACCCGCGCATAGCCGGGCGCTCTGTAAGGGTTGAGCAACACCGGATGGTCGCGAAAGACCGCAGCTGGCCCAAAGGGTTATTTTGAGATGGCTTCAAGTCGGCGGGAGGGCGATAGGCCCCGCCGAAAGGATAGATTTGCGGCCGGTTTGCCGGAGCCATCAACAGGCGCCTGTCCTGGGAGACCGCATCGTTCCACCCTTCCACCTTCGCACCCTTGGCAGCTTCAACCCGTACCGTCAATGTCGGCGACATCGCCTGTGGCAGCGAGCAGCTCTTCCTGATCAGCGGTCCGTGCGTGATCGAAACGGAGGATGTGATGATGCGCACGGCGGAAAAGCTCAAGGAGGTGAGTGAGCGCATGAAGGTGCCCGTGATCTACAAGAGCAGCTTCACCAAGGACAACCGCAGCAGCGTCGAGTTCTACCAGGGTCCGGGTCTCGAGGAAGGTTTGAAGGTGCTGGCGCGCATCAAGAAGGAATTCGGGTTCCCGCTCCTTACCGACATCCATTACCCGAGCCAGGCAGCGCCAGCCGCTGAGGTGGTCGACGTCATCCAGATCCCCGCCTACCTGTGCATGCAGACCACCCTGGTGCTCGAAGCAGCGAAGACAGGTGCGGTGATCAATCTGAAGCACGGGCAGTTCCTCGCTCCGGACAACATGATCAAGCCGGCGCAGAAGTGCGAGAGCGTCGGCAACTCGAAGATCATCCTCACCGAGCGTGGCTACACCTTCGGTTACAATGACATGGTGGTGGACCCACGTGCCTTCTACCACCTGCGCAGGACCGGTTACCCGGTGGTCTTCGACATCACCCACAGCATCCGCAAATACGGCATCCCCAGCGCCGACCCGCGCGGCGGGAACCGCGAAGTGATGCCGACCATCGCACGCGCGGGCGTGGCGGCCGGTGTGGATGGCGTCTTCATCGAAACGCACCCGGATCCGAGCACCGCGCTCTGCGACGCTGCCAGCCAACTGTGCGTGTACGATCTCGAGGAATTCCTGAAACCCCTGCTCGATCTCCACGCTGTGGAGGTCAAGCATCGTCAACAACCCGTTCACGCGTGACGCTTCGTCGCGGCCACGTTGCGCCGTTGCGTCGTTGCGGTTAACAACCACCCATGGAACTTTATCTCGATAGCGCCGACATCAAGGAGATCGACGAAGCCTTCAAACTCGGCTTCCTCACCGGCCTCACCACCACGCCCACGTTCATGCACCGCGGTGGTGTCACGAACATCGACAAGATGATCCTGGACCTCGCGAAGAAGGTCCCCATCCTGCAGGTGGAAGCGCTCGGCGAGACGGCCGAGGAAGTGGTGAAGGAGGCCAAGCGCCAATTGAAGATGGGCCTGAAGAAGGAGACCACCGTCTTCAAGATCCCGGTTTCGCTCGAAGGTCTGCGCGCGTGCCGCATGCTCCGCAACGACGGCATCATGGTGAACGTTCACCTCGTGTACACGCTGCAACAAGCGTACATGGCCATGCAGGCCGGTGCTACGTATGTGTGCCCGCTCGTGGGCCGTTTGCAGGACCAAGGGCATGACGCGCTGAGCCTCGTGGAGCAGTGCGTGCAAGCCGTGAACTACTACGGCTACGACAGCAAGATCATGTTCAGCAGTGTGCGCACGGTGGAGCATGTCCGCAATGCCGTCACCATCGGGGTTCACACGATCACGGTTCCTTGGAAGCTGATGAAACAGCTCACGGACAACCACATGACCCAGCTGGGCACGCAGCAGTTCTACGAGCACACGCGCCTGATCACCATGAAGGTGAAGGACGTGCTCTCGCGCAGCAACCCCATGGTGAAGGACAGCGCCACGGTGAGCGAAGCGCTGGTGGAAATGACCAAGCACGGCTTCGGTGCGGTGATGGTCGCCGACGCGAAAGGGAAGAACAAGGGCGTCTTCACTGACGGTGGTTTGCGCCGCGGGATCGAGAAGGAAGGCAATAAGTTCCTGACGAAGAAGCTCAGTGCATTGTCGTTCAACGAACCCATCACGATCGGCCCCGAAGCCTTGCTCGATGAAGCGCAGAAGCTCTTCAAGGAAAAGAAGGTGGACACGATCAGCGTGAGCGAGAACGGCAAACAGCTCGGCATGCTGGACATCCAGGACATGATGAAGGCGATCGCGGGATGATGGTTGTCGGTTGTCGGTTATCGGTTGTCGGGGCACCTGCGCCAAAGCGCTTCGGCCATGGTGCGCGGCCCTACACTGAGGCTCTGTCCAACAGAATGTTCGGGTCGCTGGCCGCGGGATCGTTATAAAAAAGACGGACAACGGACAACCGCCAACTGACAACGATCCCAATGGACCTCATTCCCTTCCTCGATCTGGGCACGCGGCTGATCGCCGATCGGGAGGAGTTCCTGGCGAAGTGCGCGGATATCAAGGCCGTGCTGTTCGATTGGGACGGCGTTTTCAACAACGGCTTCAAGGATGCGGAAGGTGGCAGCCCCTTCAGCGAGGTGGACAGCATGGGCGTGAACCTGCTGCGCTTCGCACTGTGGCTGAAGAACGGAGAACGGCTTCCTGCGGCAGGCATCATCACGGGACAGCACAACGCCTACGCTGAGCGTTTCGCACAGCGTGAGCGCTTCCATGGCTGCTACATGGGCTATACGAACAAGCCCGAGGCCTTTGACGCTTTCCTCGGGACCCACGGTCTGCGGGCCGAGGAGGTCGCGTTCTTTTTCGATGACGTGTTGGATCTGCCCGTGGCGGAGCGCTGTGGCCTGCGCGTGCTCATCGGCCGCAGGGCATCCCCGTGGTTCGAGGACGCTGCGATGGACTGTGTGGATGCGATCACCGCATGCGATGGCGGTCATCACGGCTTACGTGAGGCCTGTGAACTGTTGATCGTCGCCAGCGCCAGGGCGGACGAAGTACTGGATCACCGCGTGCGCTATTCCGAGGTCTATCAGCGCTATCTCGCCCAACGGCAGGGCTTGGTCCCGGTGATCGACCGGCACCCTCGTTGATGGGTCATCGGCGCAGCGGGGCTGGTGATGGGACCGGGGTCATCCACGTTTCGATGATCAACAGCAGCAACAAGGCCGATACGACGCCTGCGGCCACCGTAATAGTCACGATCCATTGGATCGAACGCCACAACGGTGTGGCCCCCAGGTCTTCGATGGCCATGGACCTCAAGCGGACCGGTCCTGAGCCCATGTCTCTGGCCATGACCAGGAGATTGGCGTGGTTGCGACGTTCAACGACGAGGTCATGGTTGATCGAAGCGACCTCATCGGCGGCATCCATCAATGCGTATTCCAGTTCCTCCGCGCGTTCGTTGCGCGTGATATCGTTGGTGCCCTTGCGCAATTCCTTGAGGGCTTGGGCCGATCCCATCAGTTTCGAATAGCCGATCTGCGCGAGCACCTCCATGCTGTCGATCACCTGGTCATACACGCGTACTTGCGCGCCGAGCTGCGCCTGTTGTTCGGCCCGCAGCATCGAATCGCACGCGGTGAAAACCTCATTGGCGATCACGGCCGCCATGGTGCGCTCCTTGTCGCGCACTTGGACGGCCACGACCTCGGATTCCCGCAGGTCAACACCGACACGCGCCAGCAACATCTGGTGCAGGATCGCCCGCTCATTGGGTGTGCCCTTTGGAACCCCATAGTGTCGTTGCAGGTCATACTTGGCGATGAGATGGTCGTACATCGCGGTGGAGGTGGCGATGTGGCGGAGCGTTACGGGGTCCGTGTAAAGCGAGAGGTAGATCGGCTTGTCCTTGTCGGAAACGGGGGGCGCCAGCACGTAGAACGAAACGGTCGAGGAGTACAGGGGCGGGTTGATCCAGTACACCCAGGACGAGATGGTGCAGGCGACGGCCATGGCCAGGAATACCCAACGCTTGTGCGCGATGAGCTCGCGGAGGCTCACACCCATCATGCGGGTATTCTCGGAAACAGCACGCAACACCCGGAAAGGCGGCACTGTGGCCTCGGCCTCCGGAGCGGATCCGGATGTCCGGGGAAGCGGTTCGGTCCGGGTGCGTGGTTCTGGCATGACGGGTCGTGAAGATAGTCGTGGCGGAAGCGGGAAGGTTGCCGGGATGCGGATCGGGCCTTGGGATCAGCGAAGCGCGATCCTTGCCGGGTTCGGTCCTTCTTTCAGGGTGATCATCGCCATTTTGTACGATGGTGGACCCATATTCACTGGCGCGTCGTTGCTGAATCCATAGGGTTCCTGCGGCCAGCCGATCCAACTGGTGTTCAATTTCCCGTCCCGGTTGATATCATGGAAGACCTTCACGGCACAGGAACCAGGTGCCAGGTCCTGGAAGGTACCAGCTACGATGTGCCCGGTCGCCTCCACGTCCAGAACGGTGCATCCCTCTTCCGTGTCGTAGGCGTGCTTGTCCGGACAATAGGCGATGTGCAGCACACCACCGGCGTCCGGCTCGTTCAGGATGACCGTCACCGTCAGCGTGGTTCCACTTTGGGCTTGGGCCGGAGCTGTCAGGATGAGCACCAGGAGGGTCCACCAGGACCTGCAGGAGCGGATTGTCGGGAGCTTGACCATTCGGGGGCGAAGATCGTGTAGCGTCCCTGTGCGGGGCAGCGCCCATCGCATGGGGATATCCGGTCACACGGTGGCCGAACGGTGGGCCGGGGCACCACCGACGAAGGCATAGCCTGAGAACCGGGTCGGTGCGTCCCCCTTTGAGCGGCCCGTCATTACGGACCCTTGGGACCGTCTCATTCTTTGTGAAGATCGCCTTCCCAGGTTCCGACCTGTGCAGGTGTGAACGGGGCGAAACCTGACCTGGTTCGTTGCACGGGCCTTGCTGGTCGCGGATTCCCCGGCGCTGGTGGCGGTGGCTGACGGACGCGGATGTGATATTCTCGTCATCCCAAGCGTCGCAACAGCGATATTGGCATTCGCGAAGTCCGTTTTTCCGTCTGTTGATGCCCTCGCTCCGCACTCTGATCACCCTTCCCGGCGCCCCGGATTTCCACCGGTTCGTGGAGGTGGTGTCCAACTGCTATGAGCCGGGAGGCCCCCGCTCCAAGGGTGGCCATGAGCCGGACGAAAAGCACCTATCGGCGTGTGTTGTGGTGCTGCGCGATGAGGTTCCGGTAGGGCGTTGCGCGTTCTATTTCGATACCGGTGCGGTGCTCGCGGACCCCCGAACGGCCATGGTGGGCAGTTACGAGTGCATCAACGATCCGGAGATCGCCCGGGCCATTTTCGATGAGGTGCGGTCCTTGGCGCGCAAGTACCGGATCGCCCGGCTGATCGGTCCCATGGAGGGCAACACATGGAACAGCTACCGTTTCAGCGACACCAATGACCGGCCGCGATTCTATATGGAACCCTACCACCACGCGTACTATCCGTTGCAGTGGAAGGCCGAGGGTTTTACACCATTGGCGCGGTATGTGTCGCGTATCGACCGCGAACTGGTCGTGGATCAACTGGCGATCCGGTTCAAGGACGAGGATCTCGCTGTTTCAGGCATCACGATCAAGCCGCTGAACAAGGCCCATTTGGTGCAGGAGCTGGCGCTCATCGGGCAGTTCAGCATCGAGGCGTTCAAGGAGCAGTTCCTCTACTCACCGATCAGCGTGGAGGAGTTCGTCATGAAATACCACCGCTTGGGCCAGCTGATCGTTCCGCGGCTCGCTCTGCTGGCGGTGGACAAGCAGGAGAAGTTGCTGGGCTTCATTCTGGGCATACCGGACATGTTCAGCGAGGACCGCACCGGCCTCATCGTGAAGAGCGCGGCCCGTCGCAAGGACGCTCCCTCCGGGTTGGGGACGCACCTGCTCCGCAAACTGGAGCAATCGGCCGTGGAGCTGGGGTTCACCAGCCTCATCCACGCCTTCATGCACGAGGACAACACCTCGGCCCGTCGAAGCGTCACCTTCGGTGCGGATCCCTACGGTTCCTACACGCTGTTCGAGCAACGGCTCGACAGCCGATGATCGGCTTCCGGGTCCTTGGGTTCCCGATAGTCGGTCCGTGATCGCGCCGGGTCGGGAGAAGATGGACCCATGAGGCGGTCAGAAGAGATCCGGGCTTTCCACCGCCAGGGCGAGCAACGAGCGGAATTCAGCGCGCGGCAGTTCGATGGCGCCCAGCGAGCGCGTGTGCGCGTTGATGTACTGCGAGTCGAAAAGAAGGAACCCGCGCGTGCGCAAATGCATCACCAGGTGATGGAACGCGGCCTTGCTGGCGTTGTCGGCATGGCTGAACATGCTTTCCCCGAAGAACGCGGCACCGATGGCGACGCCGTAGATCCCCCCGATCAGCTTTCCGGCCTGCCAGGTCTCCGCCGAGCGCGCTTTTCCTGAGCGGTGCAGGGCGGTGTAGGCCGCTATCATTTCCTCGTTGATCCACGTGCTTTCGCGTTCAGCGCAGGCGCGCATCACCTGCTCGAAACAGCGGTCCATCGTACAGTGGTACCCGTGGGTCCGGATGTATGAGCGTAGCCGGGCGTTCGGTCGCGTCCGGTCCAGGAGGAACACCGCACGCTGGCCGGGGTCGTGCCAATACACCTCGCCATCGTCATGCACCATGGGGAAACGGCCCAGGCGGTAGGCGTGTTCGATCGCTGACGGGGAAAGAGAGGAAGTTGATCGCACACGGCTAATTTGGTCCGATCCAGATGGAACCACGTATCCTTCCACGCCTGGGGGTGATCGCTTTCCTCGCCTGCACGGGTGGGCCGCCGGAAGCGACTCCGGTGCCCGGACCCGCCGCCGATGCGACCGTGGCGCCCCGGACCATGGAGGAGTTGAGCGTTGTGGACATGATGCGGGCGGACACCGCGTCATACGGAGATCGCGGCCCCATCGCCCTGGTGCCCGCACATGTCCGGTTGGCCCGGGGCGTGGACTTCGACCTGATGGTTCCCGAGGGTTACGAGGTGCGGATCGCGGCGGAAGGCATGGAACGACTGCGCTTCATCACGCCGTCCCCGGATGGGCGGCTGTTCATCACGGACATGCACGACCTTACCGACAACAAGAAGGGCAGGGTGTACATCCTTGAAGGATGGAACGAGGACAGCGCGCGTTTCACCGGGCGCCACGTGTTCATCGATGGTCTGCGCAACCCGAACCAGGTGGCCTTCTACTCGTCGGCGACGGACACGTTCCTCTACGTGGCCACTACGGACAACCTGCTGCGCTATCCGTTCCATGCGGGGGACACGTTGCCCGGAGGGCCGCCAACGACCATCGATACGTTCCCGAACTACGGATTGAACTACAAGTACGGCGGGTGGCATCTCACGCGCAGTCTGGCGTTCCATGGGAACAAGCTCTATGTGAGCATCGGCAGCAGCTGCAACGCGTGCATCGAGAAGGAGGATGTGCGTGCCACAGTGCTGGAGATGGATCCGGACGGCAGGAACCAGCGCATCTACGCGAGCGGCCTGCGCAACGCGGTCGGGTTGAAGTGGATCATGGGCGATCTGTTCGCGACGGACATGGGCAGCGACCAGTATGGTACCGAGGCACCGGAGGACAAGCTCCATCATGTCGTGGAGGACGGGTTCTACGGTTGGCCTTATTTCTACCAGTCGGGGGACGAGGTCGTGATGGACACCGCTTTCGCGAAGCCGGGCATGCGCCTTCGTGCTCCGGAAAAGGCGCACGCGGTGCTTGGCCCGCATACCGCGCCCCTTGGCTTCGATCTGTTCACCGGGTTCGCGGACGAGCGGATGAACAACAGCTTCGTGGTGGCCTTGCATGGAAGCAGCATCGTGAAGATGGCCAAGGGTTATGCGATCGTGCGGGTACGGCCGGGCTATCCGCCCGAGAAGGTCGTGGACGGGTTCCTGC
>JAGODO010000160.1 GCA_017998165.1 Flavobacteriales bacterium
GGTCAGACTGTCCACGCCGAGAAGGAAGGAAATGGAATCGGACGTTGCCGTCGCTGGTCCAAGATCGATCGACAACGACGCCGTGTCGGCGGCATCGACCAAGCGGTATTCATTACTGGCCAGAAGCCACTCACCATTGCGGTGATAGGTGAAATGACCTGCATAGAACCGGAACGCCGTGACCGTGATCGGCAGGTCGTCCCCTAGCACCATGGGACCGTTCAGCACGAGCGGAAAACCCGCCAGTTGCGGCACGAATTGCAGCTGACGGGGTGACGATTGACCATGCACGACCGATCCTGTCGCGATGAGCACGGCGATGGTGAACACTCTCATCGCGGGTCCTTCGGTGGCGGTGGGCCGTTCCGGAAATAGCCCGCCAGGTCCTTGGTCATGTCATCGAACAACGGCAATTGGTCCGGTCGGCACAGCGCCCGGATCCGGGCGAAATGATCGGTATGCACGCGCTCGATATCGCTCTGGACCCCACCGATCGAATCGATGATCGTATCAGCGGACCGCGGATCGTGTACATCGTACAGGCTCCCACGCAACTCCATCATCCGCCTGTCCAGTTCGTCGATCTTGCCTCGATGGTCGCGGATCAGTTCTTCGTAGGAGCTGACCTGTCCGGCATCGAACTTGAGTCGCTCGATGATGATCGCCTTCGGTCCTTCATGCTTCCAATGTCCCGGAGGCGGTGGCTTGCGGAAGAAGAGCACGCCCAGCGTGGCCATGTTCAGCAGTACCAGCGCCACCAAAGCGATGGAAAGGAGACGCGTGCGGGTCATTGGTACAGTTGGTTGGACGCGTTCATGCCCATCGCACCGGCCACATCGCCCAAAGATGGACCGCTCTCATCTCCCGAAGATCGCATGAGCACCACCGCGTTCGCGACCAGCAGCAGCACAAGCCCGCATGCCACAGCGACCAGTCGAGCTCGTGGGACCCGTGAGCCTCGTTCCAAGCGTGCTTCGATCCGTGTGAACAGGAACGGCGGCGGGGCAACGCGTGCGATGCGCCTCAGCAGTTCTTCCGGTCCGTTCGTGTCCATGGCTGTGATGTGTTTGACGACGTTCCTGGTCTCATCCTTCGTTGGGCAGGCGTTGGCGCAGGTTGGCACGTGCGCGGGACAGCAATGATTCCACCGCTTTCGGCGTGAGACCCATCACCTCTGCGATAGCGATCATCGAAAGATCCTCCGTGGTCTTCAGCAACAAGGCCGTCCGCTGTTGTTCCGGCAGATCATCCACCACGGCGAATAGCCGTTCCAGCGCTTCGCGGTCTTCTGCGGCTACGCCCGGGTGATCGAACACCAGGGACGCCGAACGCTCCACGTGTTCATCCGACAAACTGAACCAACCGAGCAACGAGCGCTTTTTCCGCCTACGGGCTTTCAGCCGGTCCAAACAGGTGTTGATGGTGATGCGGTAGATCCAAGTGCCCACGCTCGCATCGCCTTTGAAGCCTACGAGGCGCTCATGCACTTTCACGAAGACATCCTGCGTGGCCTCCTGCGCGTCCTCGCGGCCGTGCAGGTAGTTCAGGCAGAGGTTGTACACCCTGCGGGCATGGCGGTGGTACAACTCGCGGAACTCGTCCTGGGGAGGCACGCACCAAAGGAAGGTGGTCAACCTTTCATCTTGCGCGGATATTGGCCTGCATCGAGGAAGTCGAGGACGCTGCGCGGCCGGCCCCCCTCTCCTTGAACAGCTCTTTGACATAAGCGTCCGAGTCCTTCATGAACTCATCCAAGGAAACGGTCCTTCCCGCGCGGATGTCCTTCTCCGACTCCTCAGCGACTTCCTGCATGCGGCGTTGCACAGCCTCGGCCTTGCTCTCCTTGGAAAGCACCTCATAGACCTTGCCCAGCTTCTTCTCACTCGTCGTCTTGTCAACGAGCGCCTTGATCTTCTTCTTGAGCGCGGCGGTGGTCATGGGGCGTTGCGAAGTTGACCAAAGTTAGCGGCACACATGCGTGGACGCACGCGCGAGGTTCAGGAAATGCTCCGGCCCTCGATGGGCTTGTACTTGTTCAGGGCGGCGAGGAGATCTTTGACCCGACGCTTCTGGTCCTCCCATGTGAAGTGGTCGGTGAGCAACACGCCAACGGCTTCCGAGCCGCTGAAAAACCGGTAGCCTGAGTAAGATGTCATCATCGGTAGGGCGGGTGACTTGTACCTCACCCAGCGCAGGTCCCGCATCGGCACCACCTGTTTGTGGATCGTGTTGACCGAGTTGCCTCTTACCTCCAGAAGAACAGCGCTGCTGTCACCGTCGATCTCAGCGGAGACGATGAACATGGATCGGCGCATGAACCAATTGATCACATTGATGATCGCTATGGCGACGAGCGCTGCGATGATGAGCGCAGGACCATTTTCACGCACGATGTCCAAGAGGTTCTTGGAAAGCTCACGGTGGCGCGTCTTCATCATGAACCATAGGAGCAGCATGGGCACCGCGGCTGCGGCAAGCACGGAGAGCATTACGTGTTCCAGAAGACGATACTTCCAGAACGGCTCATTGATGACCCTTGAGGCGATCCGCATCACAAGTTCTTACCCGCGGTCACCAACTCCATCACCCTCCTCTCCACCTCCTCGCTTTCCCACTTCTCTTCAATGCCCGGAATGGCCAGCACTTCCTCCATGATGCGATCGTGCCGCAGGCCTTCGCGCCACGCGTCCTTGTATTGGATGTCGCTGAACTTCACTTGGCTGTAGAGCGGCAGCCATTGGTCGGGGTGCTTGGCCTGCAGGTGGCCTTCGATCTTCTTACGCAGCAGGAACTTCGGGTCGGCCACCAGGTCGCGCATCTCCAAGAAGTTGCGTAGCGACAGGTCAGCGATGGCATCGCCGTTCGGTTTGCGGGCCTTGCCGTACGCGGCGAGCACGGCGGGCCAGTTGTCGTCACCGTGTTCGTTCAATAGATCATTCAACACCTTGCAATCCTCGTAGCCGGCGTTCATGCCTTCGCCATAGAACGGGATGATAGCATGCGCCGCATCACCGATCAAGGCCACCTTGCCGTTGATCGTCCACGGATTGCAGCGGATGATGGCCAAGGAACTCTGCGGGTTGCGCAGGTATTGCTCAACGATGTCCGGCACCATCGGCACAGAATCGGCGAAGTGCTCACGGAAGAAACTCTTCGCTTGGTCTTCGGTCTTCACCGTGTCAAAGCCGGGCGTGTTCTCGGTATGCGTATTCGGCATGAATAGCGTGCCCGTGAATCCCCCGTCCTGGTTGGCGAGGCCCATGAGCATGAAGTAGCGCCGCGGCCAGATGTGCAGGCATTGCGGGTCCATCTTCGGCGTGCCGTCGGCATTCGCGGGGAAGGCGACCTCCTTGTAGTCGTGTTCGATGTACTCCTGGCTATAGGTAAAACGGCCTTGCATCATTTTTTGGCGAACGGCGCTGAACGCACCATCACTACCAAAGACGATGTCGGTCTTCACCGGAGCGCTCTCGCCCGTGACCTCATTGTGGAAGGTGCATGTCGCGTTGTCCAGATGAACATCCGCGCAGCGATGGTTGAAATGCAAGGTGACATTGGGCAGCTTCTCCGCTTCGCTCAGCAATCGTCGGTTGAGCTCGCCGCGTGATACTGAATGGATCGCTCGGTTGTCGATGCTGTAGGGTACGCGATTCAACTTGCCATCGCGGTCATGCATCATGCGGGCGTACACGGGCACCACGATCTCATTCACGGCGTCTTCCACTCCGGCGGCGCGAAGGGACGTCCACCCGCGGTGCGAGACCACCAGGTTGATACTGCGCCCCGCGTACACATCGGTCTTTCGCGGATCGCCACGGCGTTCGAACACGCTTACGGTGTGGCCGCGTTTCGCGAGGAAAATGGCAAGGAGGCTACCGACCAATCCTCCGCCCACGATAGTGATATTGCTCATGAATTCAGTGCTTCGCTCAAGACCTCACCACAACGGAAGACGTCCTCGAAACTATTGTAGAGCGGAACGGGTGCCATGCGGATCACGTTGGGCTCGCGCCAGTCGATGACCACGCCACGTTTGGTGAGCGCATCGAAAAGGACGCGTCCGTTCTCGCGCACCAGCAAGCTCAGCTGGCATCCTCGCTGTGCGGGATCGTTCGGCGTGATGATCTCGAAAAGGTTACCATGTTCCACGGAGATCTCGTTCAGGACGAGCTTGAGGAAACCGGTGAGCTGTTCGCTCTTCGCGCGCAGAGCGTCCATACCGGCGCGATCGAAGAGATCCAGCGCCACGCGATGCACCGCCATGCTGAAGACCGGCGCGTTGCTCAGTTGCCAAGCCTCCGCGCTCGCCATCGGCTTGAATTCCGGCTCCATCAGGAAGCGCTCGTTCTTGTCGTGGCCCCACCACCCGGCGAAGCGTGGGAGCTTCTCACGGTGATGCCGCTCATGTACGAACGCACCTGCGATGCTGCCTGGCCCACTGTTCAAATACTTGTAGCTGCACCAGCACGCGAAGTCCACCCTCCAGTCGTGCATCGCGAGCTTGAGATTGCCCGCGGCGTGCGCGAGGTCGAAGCCCACGACCGCGCCGATCCGATGACCGGCCTCGGTGATGGTCTTCATGTCGAAGGCTTGACCGGTCAGGAAGTTCACGCCGCCGAAGCAGACGAGCGCGAGCTCATCACCGATCTCTTCGATGCGCTTCACGATGTCCTCGGTGCGCAGCGTGTGTTCTCCGGCACGCGGCTTCATACCGACGACCGTGCTATTCGCATCGAGCCCATGGAATTCCGCCTGCGACTTGAACGCGTAGGTATCACTCGGGAACGGGCGCTCTTCGCAGAGGATCTTCGTGCGCCTGCCCTGCGGCTGATAGAAAGACACCATGAGCAGGTGCAGGTTCGTGGTGAGGCCGTTCATGGCCACCACCTCCGTCGGCTTCGCACCAACAAGGCGGCCGAGACTTTCACTGAAGAACTCGTGGTACGGATACCAGGGATTCTTCGCTTGGAAATGCCCTTCCACACCGAAGCGTGACCAGTCGTCGAGCTCTTGCTTCAGCGCGGCGGCAGCGCCCTTGGGCTGCAGGCCGAGCGAGTTCCCGGTGAAGTAGATGACGGGCTTGCCCTCATGTTGGGGGAAGAGGAACTCGTCGTGGAAGTCGCGCAGCGGGTCCTGCTGGTCCATGCGCTGGGCGAAGGCGAGGGAATTCTCGAAGGTGACGGACATGTCGCTTCGGCGGGCTCAGCGTGACAGAGCGATGACGCCGTGGCCGACGAAAGTAGGAGCTTCGCGGCCCCAACTCCTGACCGATGTCGATCAAGCGCGAGCGTTCCGCACAGCTTTATCAGAAGGCCCTGCAACTTTTCCCCGGCGGAGTGAACTCTCCGGTACGCGCGTTCAAGAGCGTGGGCGGCACACCGCTGTTCTTCGCACGCGGAGAAGGCGCGGAGGTGATCGACGCCGATGGGAACCGTTTCATCGACCTGTGCCACAGCTGGGGGCCGTTGATCCTCGGGCACGCGCATGCTGCCGTGGTCGAAGCCATCACGCGCACAGCTGCGAAGGGCAGCACGTTCGGTGCGCCGACAGAGGAAGAGAACGCGCTGGCGTCCTTCATCGTGGAGCGCAACCCCTTCATCCAGCGCATGCGTTTCACGAGCAGCGGTACGGAGGCGGTGATGAGCGCGATCCGACTCGCGCGCGGGGCCACGAAGCGGGACCTCATCATCAAGTTCGATGGCTGCTACCACGGGCACTTCGACAGCTTGCTCGTGAACGCGGGCAGTGGGTTGGCGACGTTCGGCACGTCCTCCTCGGCGGGTGTTCCCGAGGCGCTCGCAGCGCTCACCATCGTGGTTCCACTGAACGATGAAGCCGCACTCGAGGCGGCTTTCGCGAAGCACGGCGACCGCATCGCCTGCGCGATCATCGAACCTGTGCCAGCGAACAACGGCCTGCTGCTCCAAGACAAGTCGTTCTTGTTGAAGCTGCGCGAACTCTGCACGAAGCACGGCAGCGTGCTGATCTTCGATGAAGTGATCAGCGGATTCCGCATCGGCTTTGGCGGGGCCACCGCGCACTACGGCATTTTCCCTGATCTGGTCACCTACGGCAAGATCATCGGCGGCGGCATGCCCGTGGGCGCATATGGCGGCTCCCGCGAACTGATGAAGCACATCGCGCCCGACGGACCGGTCTATCAAGCCGGGACGCTCAGCGGCAATCCGGTCGCCATGGCCGCCGGTCTCGCGCAATTGCAGGAGTGTGCGAAACCGGGATTCTACACGGAGTTGGAACGCAGGACCTCGGCACTCTGCCATGGCATCAACGCACATGCGCAGGCAAAAGGCTACGACTACCACATCGATCACCTCGGTTCCATATTCTGGGGCTTCTTCGCCCGGGGTGAGCACATCAAGGAAGCGAGCGCGATCGATCCGGCCAGCATGAAGAGTTACGCGAAACTGCACGCGGCGCTGCTTGAACGCGGCGTCTACGCGGCACCGAGCGGCTATGAGGTCGGCTTCCTCTGCGCGGCACATACGGAAGCGCACATTGAACGGATCCATGATGCGTGGAGCGATGCCCTGGATGCCGCCTTCAGGTCGTGAGAAAAAACCATCTTCGTCGGCAAGGGTCCGGTAGGCCCAGCAAAAAACCATGGGTTCGAAGATCAAAGGGATCGAGGGACTATCACCCGATATGATCAAGGCGGAGGTGATGAACGGCGGATCGTTCAGGATGTTCGACTACACGATCTCGATCGTGGTCATGACCTTCCGGCGTTCCTCGGACGTCTACTTCATCCGCCACGACGGGTCCCACTGGAAACACAGCCTGCCGTTCACGCTCATCTCGTTCTTCCTCGGCTGGTGGGGCTTTCCGTGGGAATTGATCTACACACCCGGAGCGCTGGGCACCAACCTCGGCGGTGGCCGGGACGTGACCAAGGAGTTGATGCATTCCTTCACCGATCTGCGCTGGACGCCGGAGGAACTCGCGCAGTTGCGGGGTTGGCGGAAATAACGGCCCGTCAGAGGCCCATCCCGATCCTCGCCGCAACAGGAATGAGGATGAGCATGCCGTCCATCAGGATCGCATAGTACAATGCCCCCCTTCCGGGCGCGGCCCGCACGATCAGCAGGGCTGCGATGGCATAGGCCGGCAGGATGAGCCAGGCGCTCGTCGTGTAGTCAAGCGATCGCAGAAATACATGTTCAAAGACCGCGGAGCAGGTCAGCAACAGGAGCGCGGCCAACTTCGCGCCTCGGGCACCCATGAGCTGGGGCAACGTGCGCAGCACCGGCGGATCGTAGGGCATGTCCCGAATATCGAACGCGATGACGAGGGCCAGGAAGAGCGGCAGCCGCATGCACATCATGAACGCGATGCTCGAGGGGGAGTGCCCGGCGGCATCGTATTCCATGGGCACGGCCACCACGGCAAGCACCCACACGATGGCGATGATGAAGAGCTTCAGACCCGGCACACGTCGCAGGCCGATGGTGAGGCCATCTTTCGCGGTGAACGGCGACACGTAAAGAATGGCGAGAACACCGGCGGCCAGCAACCAGCGCAGCATCGTCCAGCGCGGTGGCCAGCAAAGCACCGCAGCGCCGAGTGCACAGGCTACGCAGATGACGAGCATCAACGTGTACCGCTCGCTGAACCAACTGAGGTGCGCTGAGGCCCGGAGCTTGGGCTCGCGCGAACGCACCCAGCGCATGAAGCCATAACCGGCGACGGTACCCAGCGCCGCGGCCACGTTGTAGCGCCACAGTTCGGGCGCCCCGGCCATGAAGAGGCCCGTCCACCAGACCTGCGCGGCCACACAGAGCGCGAGCCACACATGGCCGTACACCAGCCATTGCATCACCG